>DATFZA010000691.1:0-3903 GCA_035314765.1 Bryobacteraceae bacterium | reverse complement strand
CGGAAAAAAGCCCTCGAACCCAAGAAATCTCGCTATGTAGAGGATCGAGAGTAAAGCTCGTCATAACATAACGTCTTCTGTGTATGTTATGAACGTATTTTGTTCTCACAAGTTTAAAAACTTGTGAGAAGTTCAGGCTAGGGCCGCCGACCATCCCCAGTTCGTTGACTAAAGCCGTAAGCTCCGTCTGAATAATGGCCCGTATGGCTTCCATATCCTCAGGATCGGCCGTTGGAACGCCTAATAACGTTAGCCCATTCAGCAACGGCAAAGATTGATCTAGCGCGACCTTAGCGCGCGCGTAAATGCTTGCCTGCGCCCCGGTTACCTCTCCGAGGTCGGCCTGGACCATGTAATTTTGCGGTTGGACGTCCCACTCAACATGACCTTCGACTTCCTTCAGGAGAAATGTCTTAGTCAGCGCTGCTAAAAACCCTGTCGTGTCATCGGCACGATAACGCCAGCCGAGCAGCTGGCGAATGGTGCTCTGGGCTATGCTATCCAACGAGGCACCACCGCTCGGGCCAGAGACGCCAGTGCCGTCACTCGGCGGGGACGTCACGTCGCGAGTAAGAATTGGGTATGTGACGGCGTCCTCGACTGCGCCGGTGATTTTTCGAACATCAGCTTTTCCGTTTTCAGCCATAATAGTCTCCACCTCGCTGGTTAGATTGAACTGGCATTTTTCATTCCCGTATTTCTAGTTGAGTTGGTTCTCTGGCTTTGCGTGGAACTCTCTATGCGTCAGGGTCAGCACAACGCGTGTCGCTCTTCAGGTGAATTCATGCGCAGCTTTTTCTTGATTCTCGCGCGTCGTAATCTGCTGACCGATGTTCGTCGTCTGGAGTGAGATCGCCTTTGCACTCAGTTTATCAGCCAATTCCTGCCAACATTCGAAAAGCGCCTGAAACGTCTCATACAAGGGCGCGCGACAGGCCTCGATGACAGTCTTCACGAGTGCAACCCATTCAGGCCATTTTCCGCCTTTCCGGCGTCCCATTACAATCAGTGTTTGCATAGCTTCATACGCGCTCACGTCCTCGAGGAAGGTTTTCAAAGCGCCGTTCATGCAACGCTGGATAACGATCAACGCCAACTGCGTCTCCAATAAACGCCGTGGATAACGGACCGCCCGCTCGGCACCCGCAGCAGCGTGTTGCGCCTCTTCAATTGCCCCCTCCAATTCAGACACCGCGTCCGCCAATCGCTGCACTGGAAGCGGTGCCTGCTCCCTTCCAGAATCGCCGTCGATTCGTTGCTGCGATTGGCTTTCTGGGTGGTAATCGCCGCTGACATTCAGCTGCAGTTCGTCCACGGCTTCCTTCAGCACCCTTAGTTGCTCGCCCAAGAGTTGGAATGCACGTTCAAGAGCCATGCGTTTATCTCCTCGCTAATTCCTTGTAAAAATTTTCTTTGATAACCTCCGGCCGCGCTAGGCGATTATCCAAGGCAAAACGCGCAGCGCCGATCAGAAACCGTTCTGGCACGACGCCCGGATCGGTGCCTTGTCCTAGCCGCCGCGCTGCTTCCTCGATCATCCGTTGGTCCTTCTGCGCTAAGGGAAAGACCTGAGCCAGCGATTTGTTGCCCAACTCGGAATAGGGCTGGTAACAGACCGAGTCCACCACGCAGTAAATAGCCTTCGCGGCTGTCTTCAACACTACCGCGGGAAAATTCCCTGAGCCCGGATCGTCATAGATGCGCATCCAGGCCCGCCGGTATTTTTCCGCTTCCTCCGTGAAGTCCATGCGTCGCAGCAGTTCGCTACTCAGCAGCATCCGCAGGTACGGCGTGGGGTGAACGCCACGCGGGCTGAAGAAATACACCATCTGCGGCGAGCGTCCGACTACGTCCATGAGCGACGCGACAACGGCCGGACCACCCAACAGCAGGCCCGCCAAGTCGGCGAACATCTCCCGGTTCCATCGTGTCCAGAGCGCTGCGATGCTGCTGGGTAATCCTTCCTTTAACAACCGCCGCGCGATCCGGCGCGGCACAGTGAACGTCAGCCCAAGATCGCTTTGAAGGTTGTGACAGACTTCATGCGCCACCCCGCCTAGCGTCCAAGGATTCACCAATCTGTGATATGGTAGTTGGATCAGCGGAAAAGGATTGAGTTGCCGGCCAAGTCTCCGAAGCGGAATACCGCGACGGAATGTGGCCGGACCGAACCCGGTCGCCATGTAGGAGAAAGGCGGTGGGGCAGGAATCGACTTCTCACGGCCCAATCCCACATAAGCGGTCCGGTAGCAGTCCAGGGCGATGCGATCGCAACTGATCAGCCAGTGGCCGTATTGGGATTGCCGCTGTCCAAAAAGCTCTAGGTAGAAGTCCCAAATGCGTTCGATGGCCTGGACCCAGGCATGCGCATTATGTTTATGGGTCATTACACGGCGCAGGCTCGAGGGTACTGGCTCCCGGAGCGCGTCCGTCACATAGCGATTCATCAGCGAGGCGCGCACCTGCAAGCTCCGTCGCAGGGAAGCCATTAGTTGATTCACCGCCAGCACGTGTCCGTCAGTCGGCGATTCCGCTCCCGTGCCGAACTCCTCCCGGCGAAACGGGCGCAGCGCCTTTGTATGGCGGACAAGGTTGATCGACTGTGCAATCAACCAGGACCGGAGCACCGGCTGTGTGCGCGACGTGGGCACCGCGCCGTTGGGAATTGGCTCCGCCGCCGTGCCTTGAAGTGGGGCTATGGTTTCCATTTCAAATTCCCGAGCGATTTATCTGCCGCAACTCGCACAGTTCACCGGCTGGAAACACTGGCAAGGCGCAATTGCGATCGGCGCCGTTGCCACCCCCGCCGGCGCGCCGTAAACGGACCGACTATAGATAGGCCGCCACGGAATCGCCGGAGTAGGCGCGACTGTCCGGCGCCCAATGAGTCGGCGCGCCGCGCGGTGATAACGGTGGTCCAGCGCTCGGGAGCGGCGAAAGGCCATCACGGCTTGCCTCGGGCAGCTCAAGGTCCGAGCGGTTTGGCGCGCCAACAAACTCACGGCGGTTGACGGAGTGATCGGACGTCCTTGCGCCGCCAAACGCGCGACGCTAGCGATTGTCCGCTTCGCAATGTTGGGTACTGCACGCAGCAACGGCCGAGTGGCCGAGTTGCGAAAGAGTGTGCGGGCCACTTGTGACACGCCACGGGTCAGATGCGGAACCACCCGCGCCATAATCCTGGGCGCAACTTTCTTCGCCAAGGACGGGAGAGCTTTCGCTGCAAATTTGGCCGCGTGCGGCAAAATAACCTTCGCAGCCAGCGGAACCAATGGCAAAAATTGCTCGGCTGCTTCCTGCTCGCTTTCCGCCGTGACGGCTTCGTGACTCATGTGTTCCATCATGGCATTGGCATGCTCGGCACGAAGCGGATTCGACGCGGCCTCCAACTCGAAGGAAAGTTCGTGTGCGAATTCACTCTCTCCCTCGATGACGGGCGGCGCTGTCCGGACACTACGCAAGGCCTCACGTGCCGCGACCAGAGCGATACGCCGCAGCGCCTGTGAGCGCCCGCCGCGATCTGCCATTGCAGCGAGATGATTGAAGAATGCCTGCTGCTCCATTGCGAGTTGGTGCTCATGGGCAGCCTCGAATTCGTGGGAGGCCTCGTACTCGTGCGCCAGCTCGTGCGCCAGCTCCATTTCCATTTCTGCGGTGATGGCAGACATAGCTATTCCTCCTCTAGTAACGGCGGCGGCGCGCTGCGATCTGGGCCGCCCTGCTGGAAACACGCCCCAACGTGGGCGCCAGTCGCCGCGCCGTGCGAATGTTGCGATCGATCACCTGACCGCAGTAGCGCGGGCTCCCCAGCACGCGCCGTATTTGCAAGGCCATGACTCGCGCGGCGCGCTGTCGCGTGACCGGGCGACCAGCGGCAGCACCGCGTGCCAGGACGCGCGCCGT
>DATFZA010000690.1:0-7301 GCA_035314765.1 Bryobacteraceae bacterium | reverse complement strand
GGGCTTGGTGGGTGCCAACGTGGCGGCTGCTGACGTGACGGTCGCGGACGTGACGGTCGCGGACGTGGGGGCCGCAGACGTATGAACCGCAGGCTCAGGGGGGGCCAACGTGACGGTCGCGGACGTGGGGGCCGCGGGGGTAGGAATCTCGGGCTTGGGGGGCGCCAACGAGGCTGCCGCGGATGGGGGGGCTGCGGACGTGGAAACCTCGGGCTTGGGAGGCGCCAACGAGGCTACCTCGGACGTGGGGGCTGCGGACGTAGGAACCGCGGGCTTGGGGGGGGCCAACGTGGCGGCCTCGGACGTGGGGGTGGCCGACGTGGGAACCGCAGCCTTGGGGTCTGCAGACGCAGGAGCGGTGGGCCTAGGAGTCGTCAACTTGGGAGCGGCTGGCTTGGCGGTAACAACCTCTTCCGGACTAAGCACCGTATGAAATAGGGACGTTGCGGGTGCTTCTCTTGTGGTGTTTGCAACTGGACGCGTGGTCTCGTCGCGCGGGTTCTCGTTTGGCTGAGCCTCTTCCTTCAGGCGTTCCAACAGGCGCAAATCTGGTGTAGAACGCTCACGGGAACGCAACCAGGACCTTTCGGGGCGGTATAGTGCCGAGATCAACCAGCCGGCCGGGCCAGCCACCCGAATGTGAATCGTCGGAATAAGGTTTAGCTCTTTCTTATGCCTACATACAATGAAGCACTCTTAATTATAGTACCGGGAGGCGCGGCGTTTTCTCGGGCGAACCCCTACGGGAACCTACGGGGTAGTCGGGGTGGAAATACAGAATCTGTGGAATTTCATAAAGTTGCGCGGACACGTATAGTCAAGACTTGTCATGCTGCGATCAACAAATAGTGCCTTATCAGCTAGAGAGACCACGTTTCCAAATCCGGAAGGCGGCTACGCCGAATTAGTCGACCGGATTCAACAGGGCCATCCGAGCGGAATGGAGCAATTGTATGGCATTGCCAAAAATTTCACTCTGTTCCTGGTCCGCCAACTAGGGAACGAGGACGTTCAGGACAAGGTCCACGACGTCTTCGTGACTACAGCCCAAGCCATAACGAGTGGCAAGCTTCGCGATCCAGAACGCCTAGTACCATTTGTTACAACCGTAACCAGATTCTACACCTATGGCCAGATCGAACGGCGCAGCCGTCTGCGCAAAATGGAAAGCAACGTCGAGGAGCTGAACATGGCCGACGCGCGCGTTGACCTGGAACAGTCGGCATACCGCCGGCAGCGCCGGGAAATCGTGACGGAAATCCTCGACAACATGAAAGACCGGGATCGGGATTTGCTCGACCGGTTCTACATGCAGGAGCAGAGCAAAGAACAAATTTGCCGCGAGATGCAATTAACCCCAACCCAATTCCGATTGTTCAAATCCAAAGCCAAATCGCGTTTTGCTAAGCTAGGGGCGGTACGGTTGCAATGCGGGGCAATTGCGTCTTGAAACTGGCCGGCCGCTGCAGCGGCGCCTGTGCGGTCTTAGCTTGGGCGGTGGCGGTGCAGGGACAGCCGAGTGTTCTGACCTGGCACAACGACAATTCCCGGACGGGTCAGAATCCGCAGGAGACGAAGCTGACTCCGGCCAACGTAAGGCCGGCGTCGTTTGGCCGGCTGGGCACTCTTACCGTGGATGGCAAGGTTGACGCTCAGCCGCTGTATGTGGCCGCTTTGACGATTCCCGGGCACAACATAATCAACGTGCTGTATGTCGCAACCGAGCACGACAGCGTCTACGCCTTTGATGCGGACACGCTGGAGCAATTACTGCATGTGTCGTTGCTCGTGTCGCCGCTTGGCGCCATGGAAACTCCATCGGACAACCGCGGTTGCGACCAGGTAACGCCCGAGATCGGCATCACCGCAACGCCAGCCATCGACCTGGAAGCCGGGCCGCACGGAACCATGTACTTGCTCTCGATGACCAAGGACGCATCCGGGAGGTATCATCACCGCTTGCACGCTTTGGACCTGACGACTCTGGCGGAGCAGTTCAACGGGCCGGTGGAGATTCAAGCCTCGGTTGCGGGCAGCGGCGCCGAAAACACTTTTGTTCCCGCGGTACACAAGACGCGGCCGGGGCTGCTGATCTGGAACGGTTTGGTGTACACCAGTTGGGGTTCGCACTGCGACGCCGGGTCATACGCCGGCTGGGTATTGAGCTACAACGAAACAACGCTGGCTCAAGCGGGGGTGCTGAACCTGGAACCGAACGGAAGCGAGGGCGGCATCTGGGCCGCGGGCTCCGGCCCGGCGGTGGACGCAAATGGAAATCTCTATCTGCTCACGGGCAACGGAACATTCGATACTACGCTCAATTCCTCGGGGTTTCCTTCGCGGAACGATTTCGGCAACGCGTTCGTGAAGATCTCGACTTCCGGGGCGCTTTCCGTCACGGATTACTTCACCATGACCAATACGGTTTCCGAGTCGAATTCAGACACAGACCTCGGGTCGGGCGGGCTGCTGCTGCTGCCGCCATTGAACAACGCGCAAGGCCAGCCGGTCTCACTGGTCGTGGGAGCGGGAAAAGATCACAACATTTATGTCTTAGACCAGAGCAATATGGGGCGTTTTAATCCGAATATGGATGCCATTTATCAGTTGCTTTCGAACGCGTTGCCAGGCGGCTCGTGGTCGAGTCCGGCCTGGTTCAACGGAAAGTTGTATTACGGAGGAGTGGGCGATTCGCTGAAAGCGTTCACCTTCGCGAACGGGGCGTTTTCGTTGACGTCGCATTCCGCCAACGCCTTCGCTTTTCCGGGGACCACGCCCTCGATCTCCGCCAATGGAACAGCGAATGGAATTGTGTGGGCCGCCGACAATCAGTCTCCCGCTGTTTTGCACGCCTATGACGCAGACGACGTTTCGAAGGAGTTGTACAACAGCAACCAGGCAGCCGGCGGACGCGATCATTTTGGCAACGGCAACAAGTTCATCGTTCCGACGATAGCCAACGGGAAGGTGTACGTGGGGACCACCAATGGGGTGGGCGTGTTTGGTCTCTTGGCGGTGCACGGCGGGCGGCACAGATAGGGGCGCGCTAACGACACTACTCCCACGAATGAGCGGGCGCAAGTGTCCCGCTCCGTTTTGTCGGGGGAGAAAATCCGAGGAGGCCTCCTATGGTCCGTTGAAAACCCTCAACGGCGAGGGGCCGTTTCTCGAAAGCGGCTACGTTCGTCGTCACCAACATTGCACTGGGTTGCCCGGGGACTTCTGCGCTTTAGTCGACTCCGCTACGACGAAATGAGCTGAGCCTCTTAGATTTCAGTTTAGCGGGCGGGTGCAAGAAAAAGGGGTGTTGGTGGGGCGGGGAGTCTCTGGAATGCGCTGAAATTGTTGGAGAATATTTATTTTCGTGGGGCGTGACCGGCGGGCCGGCGGCGCGTCATTTTGCCGAGGCGAGATTCTGCGAAACGAAACCTGCGGGCAAGACAGAGGGGCCGGCGCGTTCCCGGCATACGCGTTTTGGCATAGGGCGTCCGTATCCAATTTCGGACCGATCGCACTTCTGCGGGATGCCGACCACACAGCCGTGTGAAGCTTCCCACAACCGGACTTCGGACCAATCTCAGAGTGGCGCGTCATACGACCCAAGCTTCCCACAACCGGACTTGCCTGCCCGAAACTTTTTCCGCCGGAGCGTCGCCGATACAGCACTAAGACTTCTTGGGAGTTTGATCATGGGAAAAGAATTTGTGGTGGAAAACTCGTGACGACACGGCGGCCATCATCGGCTATCCAGCGCGGGTAGGCCGACCCGCTTCCGCAGTTCGCCAAAACGTGGGTCGGAGTGCAGGTTGTCCAAACGAGGGTCGGTTGTAAGATAGATCGCCAGTAAGTAAGATCGATCCTCGTAGGCACGATTGAGCCACGTGAATGCCTGATCCGTTTCTCCCAAGCCTGCGTAAATGACGGCTACGTTGTAGGGCGCAATATAGCTGTGCGCCGAAAGTTATTTCAAATGGTCTATGACCTTTTGCGCTTCGGCCTTGTTTCCGGACACCGCATAGGCATGTCCAAGACCCGCCCAACTCTCAGCTTAATCGGGATCGAGCGCAAGCCCGCGCTGAAACTCGGCGATGGCCTGGGGCAGTTTACCTTTTTGCTCATACGCCCGGCCCAGAAAGCAATAATCCAGCCAGTAATTCGGATCCAGGTCGATGGCGCTGCGGAGTTGCTGAATCGCTTTATCCCATTGGCGCGTGAATACGAAAACGGATCCCAGGGTGAAATTTGCGTTCGTCCCAGTTGGATCGAGTTGCCTCTTTCGCTCCGCTACCGCAACCGCCTGATCATTTCGCCCCATCGACGGCAGGAACCAGGAATAATATCCGAGGGCCCCGGGATCGCCGGAATCGATTTCAAGGGCTCGTTTGAATTCCCGCTCCGCAGTCACCCAATCCCACTCGTACCATTGGGCCTCAATGGCAAGAGAAACGTGAGCTTCCCCGTCGCTCTCGTCGAGCGCTAAGGCTCTCTTGGCAGCCTCTCTAGCTTTGGGTCCCGCTTCCTTGGGGGCCATAAACCAATCGTCCTGGTTGATGTAGTTGTCAGCCAGGGCGCTATAAGCCTCAGCATAATTCGGATCCATCGCTATGGCTTGGTTGAGGTAGTTGACGCCTTTGCTGAAGCCGTCTTTGGTGAACTTACTCGTGAAGTATTGGCCCTTGAGATAGAGTTGATAGGCCTCGGGATTGGTGGTTGAGCCGAGGGTCAGTTTTTGCCGATCGGCCTCGGAAAGTTGCGAGCGCAGCCGTTGAGAAACCTCTTTGGCGATGTCGTTTTCGATTGCCAGCAGATCGGCTAGTTTGCGGGTGTATTGTTGGCCCCAAAGCTGTTTTCCGTTCCGAACGTCATCGAGTTCTACGCCAATGGTGAGGTCTTCCCCTCGCTGAGCGACGCGGCCTGTGAGCACTGCTTGGACGCCGAGGGCGTCGCCAACTTTTTGGATGTCCGTCGCTTTACCTTTGTAATGGACAGTGACACTGCCCGGAATCACTTTCAGACTAGGCAACCGCGCCAGACTATTGTTGATGGTTCCGGTAATCCCATCGGAAATGTAGTCCGCTTCGGGATCATTGCTGCGGATATCGAGAGGGAGAACGGCAATGGAATCGATCCGGCCTGTCTTGTGGGCGCGCAGATAAAAGCCGAGGACAATAGCGCCGATCCCGAGCAAAGCGACGGCCATTACGGCGAGGGCATGCTGCCTTATTCTATGGACGACGCCCGAATGGCCGCCTGCTGAAGCTTTTTCCAGTGCCGTCAGAAGATCGGTTGCGGTCTGGAAGCGGCCGTCCGGAGATTTTGACAGGCACTCGAACACGATCGCGTTCAGCGCGGGCGGCACGTTGAGGGGATCGGGATTCTTGTGAATGATCGCACCCAGGGTCGAAGCGGTTGTGCGGCCCGGAAACGCCCGGCGTCCGGCGAGCATTTCGTAAAGCACCGTTCCGAACGAGAAAATGTCAGAGCGCGCGTCGGCCGGTTTGCCCTCGGCTTGCTCCGGGGACATGTAGGCCGGAGAGCCGATGATCATGCCGGCCTTGGTCATGCTGATCGTTTGCTTTTCGTTATCGGCCTCGTCGCGGACAGGGCTGCGTTTTGCGAGTCCGAAATCGAGCAACTTTACAACGCCGCCTGTGGTCGCCAGGATGTTCGCTGGTTTGAGATCGCGACCTTGGCCGGGCTACAGTGGAGGTCGGCGTCCTCTACACGAACAGTGACCGAGTGTCCGATGCCCAGCGCCGAGTCAACCTCTTCAGGCGCATTTCCCTCACGATCACCGCTCTATCGCCCACGTTCAACTGCACACAATAGTTTATTGATGCGGAGACGCACGCTAAATCCCAATACCTCACACAGCCAGGCAGCAGACTTATTCACGTCTGCATACGCCAGCACTGGATTACGGTGGCGCGAGGTATCGATCGGTTGGGCATGTGAGCGAGTGGCCGGCATCCCGGACTGGTGCCATTGTGGTCCCGAAACGGCGATCTGGGAAGCGTCGGCCTCGTCCGGATCGTCGGCCATCGGGAGAATGGCCAACTGGGAGCGCGGGCCGGGATGCTCTCTCCGAGTGGCGCGTCATCCGGTCCCCATCCGCTTCTTGCAGCGTAAGACGAGTCCGGCCGGGCCGCGCGCGTTGGCGTCCGCTCAGAACTACTTCCTCGTCATCCGAAGCTCAATCATCATGCGCTCGTTCCCTTTGTCATCGATTAGGAAATGGCGATGCAGGAGAAGGCGACCGTCATCCACAAGGTGCGCGCGCGCGACGGTCTTGCGCCCGGGGCGTTCGGTATCGAGGGGCGTAGTCCACAGTACGATGTTCTCGCCATCAAACGTGCCGTCACTCTGACGGATGGACATCGTTGTTTGCCGCGAGTCGTACCACACAGTTGTGAAGCGATTCGTTTTCGAATCGAAACCGGAGATTCCCGTGCCCGTGCTCCTGGTTCCGTCTGAATTTAAGAACGTGAAGTTGGACTGCAGAAACTTGCCATCCTGGATCAGGTACTGTTTGCACGTTGCTTTCGTCACGATGGGCTTCCCGTTCATCGGAAAAAACGTCTTTACAACCTCCCAGTCGCCCACGAATTGCGCCAACAGCTTTTGCCCCGCGCCCGGCGCGTTTGGCGGCTCATATTGATTGTGGGTTTGCTGCGCGGCCGTCGCGGTGGTGATGAACAAAATCGCTGTAATCCACTTCGTCATACCCCGTGATTATATGCAAAAACCGTGAGGGCGTCATCAAGATGGCTGCGTCATCCATCCCATCCGCCACGACATTCCGCCTGGCAGCGCGGCTGGAAGCGGGCCAGCTTCGTCTCATTCAAGCTGGATAGCCGTTTATGCTACGCCCTAAACCGGCGTTGGGAGTGGCGGTCGCCTGGACATTGTGGCGAGGCTGAACGCCGGGCGAGAGCGTTCTCGGTTACGCGATCCAGGAAGAACAGGACAAGTCGCGCGGGATTGCTGCTGACTAATCGGTCGAGAGCCTGGCGGATAGCTACCGATATTGACTCCTAACAGGCCGACGACCAACGATTCCGTTGACTAGCGGAGAAGCCGCTCTTTCCTGGTGGCGCGTAATACGTTCGGAACGCGTCCCGACAGGGGTAGGCGCGTTCGCAACCGCGCAATCGTCCGGCCAAAAAACGGAGGGGCGGGCGCCTCCCCGGGGCACGCGTTAACATAAGGCGTCCGTTGCGAGAAGCCAGCGCTTTGCTCTAAGGCGCTGGCGCCGCCGCTAATTTTTCCAGCGCGGCCAGGCGAGCGCACATCGGTCTCAC
>DATFZA010000689.1:0-3404 GCA_035314765.1 Bryobacteraceae bacterium | reverse complement strand
CGATTGCGGCGCGGATGCTGGTGGCGCGGATGCTGGTGGCGCGGATACTGATGGCGCGGATGCTGGTGGTGCGGATGCTTGCGGCGACGGTGCGCTGGACACAGCGCCAACCGGAACACCAAGACTCGGATCTGATTTTGGCGGCAACGGCGGCAGTTGGCGATAAATGCAAGCGATTGCCTGGATGCCGGGAATGGCCAGTATGGCTTCTCCCGCATTGCTGGTGGCCAGGAACTTCGCCGAGTTCAAGGCCCAAGGCCCGAAATGGGTGTTGCTGGTAGCGGCGGTCCGGTCGGCGGCCGACCAATTGGCTTGGATGTTGACGTCGGAGGTGAGTACCAGCGCAATCGGCACTCCAAATACCTTCTGCGCGTCGCTGTCCTCGATCATCGACGCACGGCCGCAGCTCGGGATGTACCAGTTATCCAAAAGCATCAGAAACTCGTTCCACCAGGGCGCCCGCGACAACGACACAACCTGGTACTTCAACCGCAAGGACAGCGAATTGGTGGCGACTGAGCTGGTGGCGGCTTGGTTGGATGCGGTGAACGCGGCGTGAGAAACCATCAGCGCCTGCGTCGGGGTGACAGCCCGTTCCCCGATGACGGAGGTAGGCATCCGTTCCACGGAAATCCGCGATTCCATGCTGATTCGCGAAACTTGCACGGCCTGCGCGGTCGCGGCCGGATGACCCAGCGGCGCCAAATGCGCGCTCATTATGGGAGACACGGGCCGAGGCGGAGGCGCCGGTCGAGCCGCCGCCGCGACCATGGGAGCCGCTGCGAATGCCACCCGGCGCATTTGCAAGGTATTGATCGGGTGGGCAGCCGTCCCAAGCGCGGGCGCCGGCGGAGCGGCTGCCACTTTGCTTGCGGCTTGGACAGGGGTTGCGGCCGGAACAGGCATCGTCTCCAGCCTTCGCCAGGCCCACAGCGGTCTGGCCGGCGGCGGGCCGGCGGGGGTTACCTTTGTGCCGCTGGCTGCGCCGCTGCTCGTCGTGCTGTTGGCCGTTAGGCTGCAGGCCGGCCATTGGGGCAAGTGCGCCGGGTCATACCAGTCGAGCGGGGCGGTGCTTACGGTAGTCGCCCCTCCCAAGCCCTCCAAAGCCTGACTCTTTGCCTTAGCAAATCCCCGTTGAGCGTCGCTATCCGCCGGCGCCACGCTCATGGCCTGGCTGTAGATCGCCTGCAATAATTGGGTGGCAGTCCAGGGCATGAACTCCACTTGATCGGTGCCCGCGATCACTTCACCCAGCGGATCAACCACGATGTCGAGCCACTGGTTGACCCGCGCCGGATTGAATTGTCCGCTGCTGAGAAATGAATTCGGATCCACCGCTACGCCCGTTCCCAGAAAACCCAGGCAGGTCTTCGTCCCGGGCGGAGGCGCAAACTGCTTCACCAGAAAATCTTTCAGTTGCTGGCCGAGTAAAGTAACCGCCGTGGTGTCCATGGATCATCTCCCGTTTCTTAGCAATTGCCCTTATTTAGCGCCGGCGGCAACCGTAGTCGTGGCCGTCGCATCCGTGGTCTTGGCGCTGTCGCCCTGCTTGGTGCCATCCAGCTTCGGAGACGCCGGCAAAATCTCTCCGATGTATCCAACGATCTGTGCGCCGTTGATGGTCAGCACTCCGTGACTGGCGTTACCGCTGAAATACCAGCTCTGGGCAGCGCTGGCCGAGTCGGCGTCGCTCCCGGACCAGTCCGCGTTATCATGGCTCGCTTTCCCGCCAAAGCATAAGAAGCCGACGCCGCCGCTCACGCTGGTGGAACTCGATTGATCGTCTTTGTCGGAATGTTTGACATAGTTACTCATCTGATCTCCGGTTGTGCCCCATCCATCCGCCGTGATTTTTACGTTCTGGATCACCAGAAACTGAGTGGGGATCATCGGCAATAGATGAGCGTCGTCATCGCCTTTCTGTCCGCCGATCGTTCCATCGCTGACGACTTTGTCTTTTTCACTCGGCAGATACCAGCCGTCGATGACGAACAGTTCCCGCAACAACCAAGGCCGGTAGATGTCGCACAGTCCGAATTCAACGGTGATCGAGACATTGCTCATCGAACTGCTGAAATTGCTGCTCTGGCTGCCCGACCCGTCGGTTCCGGATTTTTGATCGGAGTCTTGGTGGCTCGCGCTGGCGCCAAAGGTGACTCCAAATACCATGCCGCCGGCCGCGGCGCTGGTGGAAGAGCTGTGCCCCTTGTACCAGCTCGAGGCCCTCTGTGCGCTTTGTGCCTGGCTGTTTGCCTGGTATTGGGTGTTCGACGCTGTAATGTGGGTAAATCCCTTATCGTTGTCCGTGGCGTCAAACCAACTGCTCGGCATGACCTGCGTGTAAGGGATGTTCACCGCCACTGCGCCCGCTAAGCCTAGACCCCAGGCATCGAAAAGCGAACGGGCTTGCGCCAGAAAGTGGTTTCCGATCGAGCCACCGATCGACTTAACCGTTTCCAGGGCGTTCTCGATCTTCTCCGCGTCCGCGGAACGCCAGTCGTCATAGGCATTGTCCACCGCTGCCTTGTAGGACTTCGAGGCGACCGGCCAAACTTCTCCCAGGGCGGCATTGGTCATTGCCGCGGCCTCAGCGTTCGCGAAGTCCGTTTCCGCGTCGGCATAGGCTTGTTTGAGCTTTTCGTAATTCTTGAAACCCGCCGTTTTTCCCTTTTGATTGCCGGCGTCGTCGAACACGTACAGCACCCGCATAGCATCGTCGACTTGCTTTTGAATGGCGGCGGGCAGAGGCGGCGCCGGAATGCCTTGCGCTTTCGTGATGATGGCTTCGTAGCTGCTGCTGATCGTTCCCGCACTGGTGAACGGCCGGTAGGTCCCATCGTCGGTGATCCGCAGCATCTGGTCGAATTTGGTCGTGGTGTTTCGGGCGCTCGCTAGCGCGTGTTGCAGTTTCTTGTCGACCACCGGCGCCGGCGCCGCCGCGGGTGCGCCAGCGGCGGCTGGGGCAGCGGCCGCAGCGGGCTGTGTCGCTGCGACTATTGGCGCCGTCCCGAATTTCCCGTCGTCTTGCAGATCTTCGGACGAATCGCCGCCCGCCGGATCCCACGGAAAAGAAAAATCTCGCGGATCAATCGGGTCGCCCAGCGGCATGACCGCGTAAACCACGTCCCGTAACGGCTCCCCACCCTTTCCTTTGCTTGGACCACCAATGATCTTGTCAATCATCTGTCTAAGCAGATCCTGCAGCGCGTCCGCTAACGCACCGGAGGTTTGCATCGAACCAGCGATATCTGGCATAGTCATCACTCCTTGTGTGAATTCGGGCCGCAGGTATTAACGTGTGGCCTGGTAGAAAGTGAATCGTGCGCGGCGATCGTTTCAGGCGACCCGTCATATTTCCGCTCTGCGCATGGTTCACGGCTTCGGTGGCGGCCTGGCCGAGCGAG
>DATFZA010000688.1:0-6478 GCA_035314765.1 Bryobacteraceae bacterium | reverse complement strand
GATCGAGCACGCGATAGAAGACCCGGGAGTGCAGCGTGTGCCGATTCAACTCGAATGGGCCATCAATCAGTCGTTCGAGATTGATCGCTATCAGCCGCTGCTGTTTGTCGTCGACAGCTTCGATCACCTTTTCCATCTGGTTGATCAGCTCGAACAGTGGCTGCGCGCGGGCAAACTGAACAACGTCGCCCCCGGCGAGCCGGCTGTCAATGAGGCGGATCTAAGAAGCTTCCTGCAGAATAGCCTGGTTCACGCATAATACTTCTTCACGCATAATAGAAGCATGGGTTATTTCGCGCGGACGCTCGTGCTTAGCCTGCTCCTCATTGTTTCGATTCCCGCGCAGCCGCAAGCTCAACCGCAACCCGACGCCGATTGGGAGCACGCGCAAACGCTGCCCGGTGTGGATTTTCTCGATCTCACGCCGGCTCAAAGGCAGACCGTGTTGAAGCTGGTGCGGGAGCAGGATTGCTCCTGCCAATGCGGAATGAAAGTGGCGGAGTGCCGTTTCAAGGATCCCGCCTGTTACTACAGCACTTCTCTGGTAAAAATCGCGATCGATAATATGCGCCAGGGAAAAACGGTCGCCGAGATTCGCACCGCGCTAGCCGCCGGGCCCAAACTCAAGCGTCCGAAGCTGTTGGAGGATCCGGTGGTGATTCCGGTGGAAGGCTCGCCCGCTCTGGGTTCGCTCGACGCCAAAATCGTTCTGATTGAATTCTCCGATTTCGAGTGCCCTTACTGTTCCAAAGCGGCCGTCGATGTGAAAAACATCATGAACGCCTACCCCCGCAATGTCCGCCTCATCTATAAGCAGTTTCCGCTCTCGATGCACTCGCACTCCAAATTGGCGGCCATCGCGTCGCTGGCAGCCGCCGATCAGGGCAAATTCTGGCAGATGCACGATTTGCTGTTCGCCAATTTTCGCAACCTGAGCCGCGAAAACATTCTCTTGTGGGCCAAGAAACTGGGTTTGGATATGGACCGCTTCACCGCCGACCTTGGGTCATCCAAGTACAATGCCGCGATCGCCAAGGACATGCAGGATGGCGAGGCTGCCGGAGTGGCCGGGACGCCCGCATTTTTTATTAACGGCAAGCTTTACAACGGGCCGATGGACTTCAACAAAGTGCAGCCGATTCTCGATGCCGAAATTAGCGGCAAGCCGCTAACCGCGGCGCGCTGAAGTTCACACTGGCTCTTCCAGCCGCAGAGTCAAACATTTCGACGCGCCGCCGGCTCGCAGAAACTCCGATAACGGCGACAACTCGGCGCGCAAACCGGTCTGCGATAGCCGGTTCCGCAAATCGTCGCTGGCGCTGTTGAGAATGACCTTGCCTCCCATACTGACGGCGTTGCAGGCAAACTTGAGAGCATCCTTCTCATCCACCAGAATCGCACTTTCCACTGGGATTCTGCTTCGGAGCAACGCTTGGGATGCGGGCGAGAAGGCGTTCCGGTAATACATCACGCTGCCGCCCGGCAGCGGACAAAAGCACGTATCCAAATGGTAGAAGCGCGGGTCCGTGAGTTCGAGTGGTATTACCTCCAAACCGAACAGCTTCTCAATGTGACCGCCCGCGGCCAATTCGCTTCGGTGGCCGTATCCCATCCAAATGCAACTCCGCGCCCGGTCTAACAGCGCGTCTCCGGCCCCTTCAAAGGAAATTTCTCGAGGCAGCTTGTGCACCGCAAATCCGTGATCGCGAAACCACCGTTCGAAATGTTTTTCTTCCGTCTGCCTCTCCGCATAGCGAAAATTGCTCAGTAGCACCGTATTGCCCACTACCAAACCGGCGTTGGCGGTGAATGGCATGTCCGGCAAGTTCGGCTCCGGCTCAATCAACTCCACATGGGCGCCATCCCGCATCAGTCTGTGCAGCGTGGTCCACTGCTCATCCGCATCCGGCTGGCTCACGCAATGGACGTTACCAGCCATCCAGGGATTAATGATGTAGCGGACCTCAAAGTACTGCGGACGGCACATCAGGAAGCGATCGGTCATAGTGTCAGCCTTCGCCATGAACCGAGTCCCAGGCAAGAGAACAAAGTCCTGGTACCGCCCTCCCAGGCGGTTGTAAGCGGACGAATGACACGTGTTAGTACTGGGGTCAGTTTTTCCGGCTCTTCTCGTAAAGTTAGCACACTGATGCACTTACGGGCAAGAGCAGGTTCGTACTAGCCCTTCTGGCTAGCCGAAAGGGAGGATTGTACTAGATCGAAAGGGGTGTTATCTCTATAAGGCGGCCTCCAACAGGAGCGTAGTTCGCAGCCACGCACGAGGGAAAGAGAACAAGCGAATTCCATGGCACGGCAATCGCAGAGTTGAGAAACCTCCATTTCAACCCTCGATCAGAGGCGGTTCCCTCGTCCACCAGAGATAGAGTCTCGGCTCTATCTCTGCCCCGGTAGAGCCACGTAGCTCTACCTCGCTATCGGCGTTAATCGGTGTTCATCCGCGGCCAATAACGATCTTCTGGTACGCAAGTCCGGACTTAGCCAGAACTCCCGTCCTAGCCTCACCTGGTACTGCCCTACGTGTTCATCGGCAGCGCGTCGGGGAAAGCTCCGAATACCCCATTCACAGTATCTGGCTCAATATCGAAGTATGAGCCTGCAACGTACCCGATGCTTCTTACTCAGCTTCACTCTTGCAGCAAGCGGGTACGCCACCAGCACCTTGACGGTGACAGAGAATCCTTCTGACGCTTCTTTTTCCGCCTTGCAGTCTGCCAGCAGCGAGATCAGCGGACAGATCGGCGTTAGCCAGGTCGCCTTGAACGAAACCCAGCTTCTCGATACTTTTCGAGCCGACTCATCCACCGAACCCAGCCGGGACTCTACCGCCGCGACTGAGACGGTTGCTCGCGCCTGGCCGCAAGACGAAGCGCCGGCTGTCAACACCGCGCCGGAGGTTGCTCCGAAGCACAATACCGCCGTGTTGCGTCGTCAGGGTTTGCGAATGTCAATGCCTCCCTTGAAGTAAGCGCCGTCTTCAATGATGATGCCCGCGGTTTGCACGTCTCCCACCAGATGTGCATCCTTCCGGATATAAACTTTCTCCGTAGCCTCCACGCTGCCGTTCATCTTTCCCATCACAATCACTTCGCGCGCCTTCACTCCGTCGGTTTGGAGCTTTCCGCTGGGCCCGATGGTGAGCCGGTGTCCCTCCGCCGATACCGTTCCGTCCACTTCGCCGTCGATCGTGAGATCCTCCTGGCTAAAAATCTGACCTTTCACGATAACGCTCTTGCCGAGAATCGCCGGTGAGCGGGGTGCCTCCGGCGGAGTGGGGCGGGGCGGAGCCGGCGCCTCCATTGGCTTGGGCGAACTAACCGGGGCCGGCGCCGGCGGCGGCGCGGTTTGTTTATGTCGCGGATCGTCTTCGTGTTTCTTATTCCACATTGTATGAATGCACTCCTCTCTAAGAGTAAACGGTAGGCGGCGCCTGTCTTGCTCTAAAATGTCTTGCTCAAGAAGTCTTGCTCAAAAAGCCGCCTTCGGAAATCCGGTAATGGTTCCTGGTAATCTCGTCTTTGGCCGCTATGCGGACGATCTACCCGGATTTGAAAGTCTCGATACGGTCGTTAGTGCGGGACCGCGGTTCCTTCACGTTGGCATTGGCCGCGTTGGCGCTGGGGATCGGCGCGACCACGTGCATCTTCAGCGTCGTCGAGAACGTGCTGATCCACCCTTTCCCCTATGCTGCCGCCGATCGGCTGATCAATGTCATGATCGGCGATTCGGCCCACCCTGGCGCCAGCCGGTGGGATGTAAACGTCGCCGAGCTCCTGGACTACCGGGACAAAAATACGGTGTTCGATCAGGTGCTGGCCGCCAGCCGCACCGACGCGCTTTACGATAACGGCGACGGCGTCGAGCAATGGAGCGCATCGGAGGTGAGCACCAACACCTTTCCGGTGCTCGGGGTGGCTCCGCTATTGGGCCGGGGTTTGACCCCTGGAGACGAAAAGCCAGGGGTGACCGCCGTCTTCGTGATGAGCTACAAGCTGTGGAATCGCGATTTCGGGAGCGATGCCAGCGTGGTTGGCAGACAGTTTGTATTGAACGGCGCGCCGCGCACTTGCGTGGGAGTGATGCCGCCGCGCTTTAGCTGGTGGAATGTCGAGTTGTGGCTGCCCGCGTCATTGGATCGGGCGGAAAAGAATGCGGCAATCCCGCGTTTTTCGATGATCGGCCGGCTCAAGCCAGGCGTTACCCAGGCCGCCGCTCGCGCCAATCTCTTCACCATCGCCCGGCAAGAGGCGCTCCTGGTTCCCGATCTGTACCCCAAGACATTCACCGTGGAAACGCAAACTATGCTCGAGAGCGTAGTGCAACACTTTCGTGCAGTTTTGTTTGTGCTGTCGGCGGCGGTCTCCATGCTGTTGTTGATCGCCTGCGCAAATGTAGCCAATCTGCTTCTGGCCCGAGCCGGCGGCCGCGCGCGAGAGATGGCGATTCGCGCCTCGCTCGGCGCCGCGCGAGGGCGTTTGTTCCGGCTGGCGCTCACCGAAAGCGCCTTGCTCGCGTTGCTGGGAGCGCTGCTCGGGTGCGTTTTCGCCTATGCCGGCTTACAAGGACTATCGGCGATGATTCCCCGGGACCTGATTCCCGCCGAAGCGGTGATTCGGTTGGATCTGCCCGCGCTGTGGTTTAGTTTGGCCCTGGTCTGTTTCACCACCATCCTATGTGGCGCCGTGCCGGCACTGCAGGCCTCCCAGCCCGATTTGAACGACTCCCTCAAAGACGGCTCGCGTGGCTCCAGCGGCGCCTCCAGCACGCGAGGAGGACTTCTGCGTCACGCCTTCGTGGTCGCTGAGATCGCGCTTTCGCTGGTGCTCCTCACCGGCGCCGGTCTGCTGATCCGCAGCTTCTTGGCTTTGCAGCAGGTCGACCTCGGCCTCAACCCCGAGAAGCTTCTCTTTGCCCGGCTGCCTTTACCCGAGGATCGCTATCGCTCCGCAGCCGATGTCCGCAACTTTTACCAAAGCCTGCTTTCTCGCCTGGAAGCGCTGCCTGGTGTAGTCTCCGCCGCCGAATCCAGCTCTATGCCGCTATACCCGGGAATATCCTCGCCTATCGAGATCGCCGGCAAGCCACATGCCGGAAACTGGACTTCTCAAGTGCAACTCGTGAGCGCCGGCTATCCGAAGACCGTGAGCTTGCGGCTCTTGGAAGGCCGCGCCCTTTCAGAAGCCGATGTGAAAGATGCGCGCCGCGTGGCCATCGTGAATTCGCAACTGGTTCACGCTTTCTTCGGACCGGAGGACCCCATCGGAAAACACATCCGCGTCCATGTTCTCGAAATACTGCCGGGTGGACCGGTGCGGGATGCGAACTTCGAGATCGTGGGCGTATACGCAGGCTCGAAAAACCACGGTCCGCAGAGGCCGGTTGAACCCGAGATATTGGTACCGTACAGTCTAACCCCGATCGGCGGACGCGGTATTCTGGTCAGGACTACCGGGGATCCGCTGATGGCGCTGAGCGCGGTTCGCCGGGAGATTCGCGCGGTGGACCCCACTGTCGCCATCGCGTTTCCTGGCGACTTGAAGGGCTATCTGAAACGCTACTCGTTGTCGCAACCACGCTTCGGCATGGTTCTGGTGGGCATCTTCGCCGTGGCCGGTCTGGTGCTGGTGGCTATCGGGATTTATGGCGTGATGGCCTTCTCGGTTTCCGCGCGCACGCATGAAATCGGCATACGCATGGCCGTGGGCGCGCAAACCAGACAGGTGCTATCCAATGTACTGGCGCGTGGCGCGCGTCTCATCGCCATTGGTGTGTTTCTCGGCCTGGCCGCAAGCTTCGCCATCACCCGCATCTTTGCCAGCCAGCTTTTTGGCGTTTCGCCAACCGATCCGCTGAGCTTGGCCGGCGCTGTAGCGGTGGTGATAGTAGCCGGGTTGGCTGCGTGTTACTTCCCGGCTCGCAAAGCCGCGGGAGTCGACCCGCTCATCGCCTTGCGGCACGAGTAGCTGTAGAAATGTGGGGCAGGTTATCAACCTGCCGGCGGTTAGTAACCGCCGTATTGTCTAATTAAATGACAACTGCCGGGCATCCTGGCGGAAGCAACCGATGGGTGAGCCTCCTGGGAAACCGAAACGTCACCTCATCGGGCGATTCCGCTCCCACAGCCATTCGGAAAAGCGCGGTCTGGCCGGCCTCTTTTGGGGCCCAGCGTCGACAAAAACCAGGCGCCTCCAGAGCTGGTAACGATAAGGATTTCGCGGTCCTTGCCGATGAGAAGAGCGCACGCCGCAAGTATCTTTGGCGGACTACGGCAGCCTGATTCGCGTCGGCCGTGCCGTGACAGGATTTATGCGGCGCAAACCAAGCCTCAACAAATGACCTTTGATATGAGTTTGCCCCCGCCGTTGGCGCCCCGCATTCCATCGGGATTTGCGCAGACACTTGCCCGCGCCGCCGATAAGTGTCATTTGAGGATCGCGGTGAACGTTTTACAGAACCTGCT
>DATFZA010000687.1:0-17016 GCA_035314765.1 Bryobacteraceae bacterium | reverse complement strand
CGGCTGGGATCGGAGACCATCGAGTTTATCGAATCCCGACTGGAAGGAAAGTTCCAGTTGGAGATCAACCGGGAAAAGACCCGGGTGGTGAATCTGAGGGAAGAAGGGGCGAGTCTGGACTTTCTGGGATACACGTTCCGGGAGCGGGAGAAGCTACACGAAAAGACGGATAGCCGTCAGTGTTTCAAGCCGATCCGGGTCCTGATTGGAGAGCTGAATCGGCACTTGAAGGGCTGGGCAAACTATTTTTCCATTGCGAACCCGATGGGTGTATACGGGGAGATCGATCGCTATGTTCAGGAACGTCCGGTTCAACATTTGCAACGGCGCAGCCAGCGGCCCTACCGGCCTCCGCAAGGAGCGACTTGGTCCGGGCACCTGGTGGGGCTGGGGGCTCAACCGTCTAACGGGACGTGCGCCAGCCTGAGGCGAGAGTTTTCAGGAGAGCCGGACGCGGGAAATCCGCACCTCCGGTTCGACGAGGGGAGAGTGGGCCGCGCCACTGGCGTCGCCCGATCTCCTACTCTACGGGTTATGAAATAACCCTGCCATTACTTCGGGACCTCAGTCACGCCTTCCGAGCCGCGACCGTCAGGGAGCGGACGAAACTCAGATCTGAGCACACCTGCTAGAACACCATCCCCATCTCCACCCGGTACGCCCGCGGCTCAATGAAGTGCGTTCCGCTAAACGTCGAGAGAAAATTATACAGCGCGTCCTTGTTGGTGATATTGGTCGCTTGCAATTGCAGCTTCCAGCGCACTCGATCGGTGTGAAACAAATTATCGGTTCCCACGGCGACGTCGAACACATTCCTCGGCGCAACCCGCGGAGGGTTGGTATCCGGATTGTACGTGCCCGGCGCGGGAATATTCAGTCTGGTCGCCCCGTACGAACCGGTGCAGGATGTAATGGGACTACCAAGCGTCGCATACACCGGCCCGCAGTGGAACCCGATCGCTTGCTGCTCATCGGCAGTCAGAGCCAAGGCGTCCGCGAGACCGGTCACGCTCCCCGCGACCAGCCCGCTGTCATAGCGCCAGGTAAAAGACACCCACGGCCCGGTCTTCTTGAATTGGTAATGCAAGTTAGTGGTTTGCTCCAGGGCCTCGTCGTGATCTATGCGAAACGCTCCCGAGTTTACGGGTGAATTGAAGATCAGTCCGCCAATCTCCGGTCCAAAGAAGCGGGCGCGGGTATGTCCGAGCACCGTGTACGCCGTAAACCCATGCGTGTTGGCGAGGTTCAGACGAACCGAAACACCGTCCACCTTCGATTTCCGCCATTCAATCGGAAAAGTGATCGGTGTGTTAAACAATGTGTCGAAATCATAAGCGCGCGTGGTGTATTTCCAGAAGTATCCCGCATCTATTGTGAGCGCCTTAAACAGCCCCTGCTGAATGCCGGCCTGATATTGATTGCGCCTTCCCGGTTCGAGTTGAGAGGCTCCAAAGGCCCCGAGACTGGTCGCCGACAAGCCACCCACGCCAGTTGAACTCGACAATACCAGATTCTCATTATAAGGAGTCTCAAAGAACCGCGAATAGGAGATACGGAACACGGTGGCCGATGGCTTGAAGAGGTAGGAAGCCCCGAGGCGGGGCTGGACCGCCGCGTCACTCGCCAACCCGCGATAGATGTCGCCGCGTACACCCAGCGAGAAACTGAAGTTGCCGAGAGTAATAGTGTCCTGTCCAAAGAAACCGTACTGCTTGATATCAGCGTGTCCCCGGAAGTTCAGGGGCGTTCCCCCGCGCGTGAGATCGTACGGCAGCAGGCCCGGCTGAAAACCAGGATTCAGCGTAGTGCACACGCCGCTTGCCGCAAGAACCAGACAGGGCGGGTTGAACGTTGGATCGGTGATCCCCAAGGAAAAACGCTCGGTCAGGAAATCATGCTCGATGTCGAAACCGAATTTGATATTGTGATGGCCACGCACATAGGCTACATCGCCCTTCAAGCCGAGATTGCTAAGGGTTCGATATTGCGAAATGGTCGCCGGCAGATCGGCAAAGGCGTCGGCGCTGGGGAAATATTGCACCTCATCGCGCCGGAAAAAAGCATTTATCGTCACCACTGTGGTCGGGCTCACCAGATGCGTCCAACCGGGAGCAATATTGTAACTTCGCACTTGCTGGCGTTGATCCTGACCGGCCGCTTGCTGGTCGTAGGTATTCGGGATTTGAAACCAGGAACGCGCGTTAAACAGGTTCAAGTGTACCGAGTCATCCTGATCCGCCTGCCAGTCGATGCGGTCGAAGAGCTGGTAGTTGTCGCCGATATCGTGCAGCGGCGCGAACTCGGGAGAGTCCAAAAAACGGCCCGAGCGTGACGCATTCGCCGCTAGAAATTCGCCGAATTTTGCAGTACCCCAGGCGATGTTGAAGTCCTCGCCGCCGGTTCCAAACGATCCATAGTACGTATCCCACTCCCCCGTCGGCCGCGGCGAGCCAAGTCCGGACTTCGTAACCGTGTTCACCACCAGCGACGCCTTGCCGCCGTATTCGGCCGGCGGCGAACCCGCGATCGCTTCAAAGGATTGAATGGCGTTCAGCGGAATCTGGTTGCTCACTTGTTTATTCTGCTGGTCGGAGATCGGCTGGTTGTCGAAGGAAAATTGCATCTCCGCGTGATCGCCCTGCGGATGAACCTGCCCATCGGAATCCCCCACCATCCCGGGAACGGAAAGCGTCAGTACGTCGGTCATCCCCTGCCCCACGCTCTGTGACGGCAGGCGAGAGATGAGGCTGGCATCTATGTCCGTGTGCGCGGTCGGTACGTTCTCCACTACATCGGTGTTATCGGCGTGCACCTCCACGGTAGTGTTCTCGGTCGCGATGCTCAAAAGCACCGTGAGGGTGACGGGCACCGTGGAGCGCACTTCCACATCTTTCTGCACGGTCCCAAAACCCGTCGCGCTGATGATGGTGTGATACGGATTCGGCGGGACCCCGCCAAATCGCACCTGGCCAGTCTGATCGGTCGTCCCGGTCTTCTGGAAGCCGCTCACTTTGTTTATGATGGTCACCGTCGCGCCGGGAATGGCCGCTTGCTGGGGATCGGTTACGGTGATTTCCAGAGTCCCGGCGCCCATTGTGGCCTGCGCGGCAAGATTGACACTGGCCATTGCGCAGGTAAAAATCAAAAGAATTACTACATGTTTGTACACTTCGACCTCCTCAGCAAAATCGGCTTGATAAGCCAATCAAAAGGGATCTAAAGTACAGGGGGCGCACGCGAAGAAGTGGCGCGCAGGTCCGCTTCTGAAAACAGCGCCGGACGCTCCACAATCTGCCGCCACTCCCGCATCGCCAGGGCGTTATCCGCCCATTGAGCCGCCGGTCCGGTCCACGGCATATGCCCAACCAGGCAAACCCCGCAACCGCGGGCGCTCGAATCGTGTTGGTGAGCCCCCAGCAGCACCGACGCAGAGATACCAACAGTGGTCAATAAGACCAGCAGGATCAGCGCAACCCGGCGAATGCGGCGAATGTCCATCAAGAAGGTCGGTTCATTTGAATTGTAGCAACCGCGTCTGGGCGCCCTGCGTTGTTATAATTGGATGACGTTACCGGGGTACATTTGATTTCCATCTTTTGGCCCGGTTTGTGTATCTATAACTCAAGGAGGGTCATGAGTATACCCAAGATCCAGATCGTCGAGCCGCCAGTCCTCGAAGACAGCCCGCAGCAACCCAGTGGTCCGCAGCAGGTTAGCCCGCAAGGCACCTACAAGGTTGTCAGCCGCATCGTCGACTGGATTACCAACGACCGCTTGCAGCTCCTGAATATCACGGAGCGCATCAACGAAATTGTGCGCCGCAGCGGCGTTCGCGATGGAATTGTGCACCTCCAATCTCTGCACACGACGTCCGCGGTCTTCATTAACGAGTGGCAGGACGCTTTGCTGCACGATGTGCGCAATTTTTTCGACCAAGTGGTCGACCGCAACCAGTATTACCGGCACAACGACCCGATTTACTCCGATTGTGAGCGAAAAAATGCCGATTCCCACATGCGCGGTATGCTGATGGGCCAAACCCTCAGCCTGCAGGTTCGCAACGCCACCGTACTGCTGGGCACGTGGCAGAGCATTATTTTCGCCGAGTTCGATGGTCCGCGCAGCCGTTCGCTTGCCGTTCAGGTTTCCGGCGTTTAGACGCTTTCCGCGGGCAATGGCGAGATTTTTCACCAAAGCGGAAGCGGACCGGCTGATCAAAGAGGTTCAACCGGCAATGGAAGACGCGCTTCGGCTCAAGGCGGAATATCAACATCTCGAGGCCGAACTTCAGGACACCCGCCGCCGTGTCATGCTGAATGGCGGCGTACAGCTCGACCGGTCCGAGTTTCTGGAGACCAAACGGCGGAGCGACTCCTGCGCCGCCGGACTTAGGGCGGCCATCGATTGCATTCATGGGTTCGGCTGCATCGTCAAGGACCTCGACTCGGGGTTGGTTGACTTCCCTACGGTATTCCATGGACGCGAAGTCTATCTGTGCTGGAAGCTCGGTGAGCCAGGCGTTCAGTTTTGGCATGGCGTGGAGGAAGGGTTCCAAGGCCGCAAACCCATCGACCGCGATTTCCTCGCGAACCATCGCGGGGATCAGGCGAATTGAGTACGATACACTCGTTTGAGAGGCTGCTTCTTTGCGTCGACCAAATCGCGATTCTGATACATGCTGCTGAGTAAAGAGTTCATCGCCTACCTGTCCAGACAGATCGTCAAAAGAACCTCGCCACAGCTAATCGAGACCGCCGATCCGGCCTCGGCCGCCGAGTTCATCGCGCAGGCCATCGACGACGAGTTGGCGGTGGAAGACAAACTCAACGACGAGGTGCGCGACCTCCTCGATCAATACAGCGAGTATATGCGAAAAGAGGGCGTCTCTTACCAGGAGATGTTCCGCCGCATTAAGAACACCCTCATTTCCCAGCGTAAGGTGATCCGCGCAGCCGGCCGTGACACCGGGGACAACATGAAGCTGTCGCGCGACAAGATCAACGACATCTCTCACAAGCTGGTGGCGGCGCTACGCAAAGCGCGCCAGTTCCGCCTGAAGAAAGATCCCAACGAAGTCCGGTTGCAGATCGTGAAGCACATCACCGAACTGCTGGCCGTGGAAGAAAAGGTCGACCGCGCGGCGCGCACCAAGATTCGCACGCAAAAGAAAGAGATTCCCGAAGGCAGCGAAGAATGGGATCTGCTGCATCGCCGCTACTACGCCGAAGAGCTGAAGAAGCTCGGCATAGACCTGGGGCGCTAGCAGCCTGGTTCGAAAGTCCCGGACAAGCTACAGCATGTCCCACGCATTTTTGGAAGTGCCTGTCGGATAAAGTGGGACAGGCTTGAGCCTGTCCTATTCGACGCGTTGAAGGACTTTAAACACAGGCTGCTAACCGTTTTACTGCGCGGGCGTCTTATCCAACTGCTGTTTGGCCCACAACCGGTTCGGATTCAGTTGGACCGCCTTTTCCAGCGCTTTATGCGCCTCGGCGTTACGGTTGCTCCGACGCAGCGCCACGCCTAACCAGAGATACGGTTCCGCCGACTTCGGATCGAGCTCAATGGCTTTCTGAAAATCCTGAATGGCGAGATCGATCCCGCCGCCCAGCGCCGATGGCAGATAGTAATTGCCCACGCCGTGGCTGACGTAGGCTTCTGAAGACTTCGGCTCCAGTTCGATCGCCTTGTTCACGGAGTTCAACGCGCACTTGCCATACTTGATGCCCGCCAAGCCGGCGCTCGAGATCATCTGGCCGCAGAGCGTGCCCAGAATCCGGTGATACTCACCAGTGTTGGGTTTCAGCTCCACCGCCTTCTCCGCGGCCGGGATACCGATGTCGGCGTCGGCCTTGGCGCCGACCTTATCCCGGAGTTCCACGGCGACCTCGGCGGCAAAAGAAGCCGTCAAAGCCAAGCGGTACTGCGCTTCCGCGTCGCCGCCCTGCGAACCGGCGACCGCGCGTGCGTCGGCCAGCGTTTTCTCTAACCAAGCCCGGTCCTGCCGGTCCCGCGCTTTCTGCAAGTCGCTCAACTGCGGCAAGGAACTCGCCGCAACCAGGGCGGCAATTAGGAAACCGGCACAACAGCGCATCAGTTGTAATTTTAGCAGCGGAAAGTTTCGTTACCTTTCAGGGTTGTCTGAGAGCCGTTAGTGATTGACATCAATGATGGGTTTCCTCGGGTGTGAGATCAAGACGAAATGGTTGGGCGGAAGGAACCGGATGTGCGTGGACGGATCGTCCTCGGGCTCCCCTTCGAGCCGAAAAGTGAAGACGATGTCCACCTCCTGCCCTTTGCAGCTTTCCAGGTACGTAGTATCGTAACGGAGGCCCAGTTCCACCTCTTTCGCCAGATTCACGTCTGCGCCAGGCGTGCGAATTGAAGCCACTTTGCCATGCTTCCCGACTCGAACATAAGCGGTAACGTCGCCGCCGAGAGAACGACGCGCTAAGTACGTGTACTGAGGAATGCCCAGATCCACAACGCACTCGAGCCCGCTGGCCGCAAGAGACATTGGGGCTTCAGCGCCGATCAGAACGATAAGCGAAAACGGCAACAAGAATTTCACAATAGGCCGGCCGATTTGCCGCTTGGCGGAAATAGTTCGTAGATCGCCCAACGCTCGGCCGGGTTCAGCACTCCGGCAAACGGCGTGGCCTGGCGTAGCGCTCTCATCCGCTCGCTGTCTTCGGTGAGTAGATGAAGCAACTCCGGCAAAGGACGATCCAGGATCTCGCGCCAAGCATCGGCGTATGGTCGCGACCGTCCGGCGTCGTTTAGTGGAATTTGCGCAGCCAGCGCCCAGCGGTCGAGATTGTCACGCGCGATACTCAGCAACGTTGGATCGGCCTCAATCTTTTCGGCAATGGCACGATGCAGCGCTATGCTGCGCTGGTCGATGCGCTCGTGACCGGTATAACCCGCATTCATGTGATCGCTTCAATCGTCCCCGGAGCGTTTCCTTCCAGGCGATTATTCACAAAAATATACGATGGCTGGGGCAACCTGGCCGCGCGGCCGATCAGGTCGCGCAAGGCCTGCCGGGTCCCTGGATTCGGGTCGCGAATCTCACGATATGGCGTGAACTGGGACACCGCCTGTTCATACGGACGCCCTTTGCGCAAGAGCGCCCGGGTTACCGTAAAATCCGCCGTATATACGTCCGGCAACTGCATCTGTTCGGCAATCTCCGGCATGCGCGTCCAGGCATTGAAGACATGCGCCACGCCATGCTGGCGCAAACAAGAGAAATACTCCTGAGCCAGAAACTCCTGGTTGCGAATCTCCACTGCATAGCGATACCCGGCCGGCAGACTGGCCACGAACGGATCGAGTTCCGACAGAAACTCAGTTAGAGTTTGCTGAGTGCGTCCGAACTCGAAGATCAGCACCGCAACCTGCTCGCGATACGGCTCGAGCAGATCGAGAAACATGGCGCGAAACAACTCCGCATTCAGGAACTGCTCGTTGATGCCCCCGGCGCGGTCGCCATACCGCGAATGCACCGGGTACATCTTTACCGTCACTTCCTCGGGAACCTTGAAGGCGTAGCGCAGCGCCGGCGGAGCGGAGCGGAACAGACGTCTCCAGAACTCGGCGCTCGGGAATTGGTAAAACGAAAAATCGCCGCACACGATCGGGAACGTCTGCGCATATTCGCTCAGGCACTCCGCCTCAAACCGTTGTTTCGAGAACTTCCCGCGAACCAGATAGCGATCCCGCGAGTAGATCTGATCCATCCAGCCTTCGTACTTCCAGGAACTGGTCCCAATGAAGACTTGCCGCTTGGCGAGCGCCGACAGGCGCTCCCGCAACCGCGTCCGCAACGAATCGTCCGGCTCGGCGAAAAGCGAAAGATTCTCAGTAGGCGTGGGCAACCCGGTAGCCGTAGGGATCGGCGCCCGCCTCGATCACGCCATCGGGTAACGAGCGCACCATCACCGGAGCCGCGCCGCTCGACCAGCGGGAACGAACGCTGGTGCGATGACCGCGCTCGGCAAGCTCCGTCGCCGTGCTGGATGGAATGCGTTCATCCAGCAGCAGATCGCCTTTGTTCCAGGCGTGATTATCGAAACTCGAAACCAGGTGACGCGTCTGGTAGCGCGGCGCTTCCACCGCGGCTTGAGCGTTCATCCCGAACTCCACGACGTTCAGAAAAAGCTGCAGCAGGCTTTGGTCCTGATTGTCGCCGCCGGGCGTCGATAGCGCAAGATACGGCTTGCCCGCTCGCGTTACGATGGTCGGGCTCAGCGTCACGCGCGGCCGTTTTCCACCCGCCAGTTCGTTCGGAGAGCCGGGCACCAGAATAAAACTCTGCGCGCGCTCCGTCAGCGCAATTCCGGTATCGCCCGCGATCACCGCGGGCAGCCAGGAACCGCTCGGCGTGGCGGAAAACACCATCCCGTCTTTATCGATGGCATCCACGCAAGTGGTGTCGCTGGCCATCAGAGCGTCGTCGATATTCCTGGCTCGCACGATGTCCATCTCGGATGGATGCAAACCTCGCTTGCCATTCACCACGCCGGGAAGAAATTCGAGGGAGGCTTTCTCGGTGATCTCCTTGCGGCGCTGCGCCGCGTAGGATTTCGATAGCAGGACATCCGTCGGAATATGATTGAACTTCGGATCGCCGTAGTAGGAGTCCCGGTCCGCGTAGGCCAGCTTCAGCGCCTCCACCGATTTGTGAATGTACTCGGTGGAATTGAACGCCAGCGAGTGCAGGTCCCAGCCTTCCAGAATGTTCAAAGCCTCCAGCAGCGCGGGCCCCTGGCTCCAGAAGCCCGGCTTGTACACCTGATACCCGCGATAGTCGGTGGACACCGGTTCTTCCACTTGCAGTTTGAAAGCCGCCATGTCCTCATAGCGCATCAAACCGCCGTTAGCCTTCATGAACGCGTCGATCTTGCGGGCGATTTCGCCGCGATAGAAATAGTCGCGGACGGCGTCTATGGCAGCCTGGCGGCTGGCGCCCGCGGCCAGAGCTTTCTTCTCCGCCTCCAGCATGGCGCGCAGCGTGCGAGCGGTATCCGGCTGGCGGAAGATTTCTCCCGGTACCGGCACTTGCCCGTTGGGCATGAAATGGCGCTTGGAATCCGGCCAGAGTTCAAAGAAGCCGCGGGAACGCGCAATCGATTGGGAGCGCATCTCATCAATCGGCTCGCCGTCGGCTAGCTCAATGGCCGGAGTAATCACCTCGGCAAAGGATTTGGTCCCGAACTCCCGCAACGCGAGCAGCGTGGCGTCGATCATTCCGGGCACCAGCGCCGGTAAGATACCCGCGACCGGTATGATGCCGCGCAGTCCGTTCGGCTCAGGCCTCGCCAGCAATTCACCCGGCATCAGTTGATGCTTGCGGAAAAAGTCCGCCGTGGCCAGTTTGGGCATGGTGCCCACGCCGGCGATCGCAAAAACCTTGCCAGCCTTGTTCCGGATCAGAATCGGCGCCTCGCCGCCGAGACCGAAGTGAGAGAACTCCGTTACCGACGCCGCGTAGATGGTCGCCACGCCGGCATCCACGGCGTTCCCGCCGTGAAAATACAGGCGCATTCCGGCCTCGGCGGCGTATTCGCTGCCACAGGCGACCGCGCCCTTGGTGCCGCGCGAGGCATGGACGACGGGACGTTCGAACTCCTTCCGCTGCTGCGCCGAAGCGAGGCAGAAGCAGGCTAGAAGGGCAAAGGGTGCGGCGCGCACGATCGAACTTATCAGGAACCCGATCGCGGCGCACTCCGTTTTGCGTGAGTTACCAAGAAGCAGCAAGGCGCACTTTCGCGTCATATTGTCACAATTTTAGCAGCCTGAAGGGTTAGGTTGTTTTCTCGGCTGCTGCCTGCCGTCCGCCGGACGGCGGAGCCGCATCAAATGACGAGGGGTTCTACCGAACGCCGTGAAGAAATTTCTCAAATAGCTCTGAACGGAGGTCAGATGGGCCGATAAGATCCTAAGAGTTCGAAGCGCCGGCAGAGTGAGGGTCTGGCAGTGCGGGCCAGCCACGCGCCGACGCTTCGGGAATGCGTGTTGGCGTGAAATGGAACCAAACTGGCCGGGCGAAGAAGTGTCAACGAGCGGGCACACTTCACCCGGCACTGACTGCCTCGGCCTGGCGATCGACCAGGTGGGCGACTCCATCGTAATTACCGACCAGCAGGGGACCATCCTGTACGTCAATTCCGCCTTCACCTCCTTGACCGGGTACTCCTCACAGGAGGTGGTTGGTCAGAACCCTCGCCTGTTGAAGTCGGGCCAACAGGATCCCGGCTATTACCGGGAGTTATGGACGACCATTCAAGCCGGCCGCACTTGGCGCGGCATGTTGATCAACCAGCGCAAAGACGGGTCTACCTACACGGAGGAAATGACCATCACCCCGGTCCGCGATGCGCGCGGTGAGATCGTGCGCCACATCGCGCTGAAGCGGGACGTGACCCAACGCCTGGCCGCGGAAGAGACGCAAAAACTCCTGGCCGCGATCCTGGCGTCGTCCGAAGACGCCATCATCGGGAAGAAACTCGACGGGACCATTCAAACCTGGAACCACGGCGCCGAAGTGCTCTTCGGGTATCGTACGGATGAAATCATCGGGCGGCCGATCTCGCTTCTGTGGCCTTCTGGCCCGAGCCCTGACTCGATTCAAGAAAGCATTCGCACGGGGCAGCGTTGTCACTTTGAGACTGTGCTGACGACTAAGGACGGCCGGCCAATCGCTGTCTTGCTCACCGGTTTCCCGATCAAAAATGCCCAGGGGGAGGTTACCGGTTCAGCCACCATCGCCCGCGATAACCGCGCGTACAGAACGACACAAGAGACCCTGCGGGAGAGCGAGGCAAAATATCGCACGATTTTTCAAGTTTCCCGGGACGCCCTCTTGATCGCCGATGGGCAGACGGGCATGCTTCTCGACGCAAACCCAGCGGCCATCGCCATGTTGGGCCGCCCGCTTGAGGAGATCCGCAAGCTGCATCAGACCCAGGTTCATGCTTCGGAAGATGCCGCGTCAGGGCGCGCCTCTTTCGAGAGGACCCGCCGTGAATCAGCGGTCATGGACCACGTTGTGCTCCGGGCAGACGGCCAGCGCATTCCCGTGGAGATCGCCGCCAGCCCCCTGCGCGATGCGCGCGGACGTGAACTGGTTTTGGGCATTTTCCACGATCTCACCGAACGCCAGCGGTCCGAAGAAGAACTGCGCGAAACTGAAGAGCGCTTTCGCATCATGGCGGACGGCTGTCCCATCATCGTGTGGGTGACCGACGCCGAGGGCGGAAACCAGTTTGTCAACCGGACTTACCTCGAATACTTTGGCGTCACTTACGAACAGGTCGAAGGAGCCAAATGGCAGCCTCTCATTCACCCTGACGACGCCCCTCAGCATCTCGCGGCCTTTCTCCTCGCTACCGAAGAGCATTCGGCGTTCACAGCGGAAGCTCGCGTTCGCCGCGCCGATGGCGAATGGCGGTGGATCGCATCGAACGCGGCGCCGCGATTCTCCACCCGTAACGAGTTCCTGGGGCACGTCGGCGTTTCGATCGACATCACCGAGCGACGGCAAGCAGAGCAGGCGTTGCGCGCCAGCGAGGAGAAGTTTCGCCAGCTGGCGGAAAATGTCCGGGACGCTTTTTGGATGAGCAACGTAGAAGGCACTGAAATGCTCTATGTCAGCCCCGTATACGAAGAAATCTGGGGCCACAGCAAGGAGGAACTCTACCGGAACCCAATGGCCTGGTTTGAGGCGATAGTGCCCGAAGATCGGGACCGGGTTCGTGCGGCATTCCACACCCAGCCACTGACGCACGCCGTGATAGCGGAATACCGGATCCGAACACCGAGCGGGGAGTTGAAGTGGGTGCGGGATCGAGCATTTCCCATCCGCGATGGAGACGGACAGGTTCATCGGATTGTGGGAATTTCTGAGGACATTACCGAATCCAAAGAGGCCGCGGCCGAAATGATCCGCGCCCGAGAGGCGGCGGAAGCGGCCAATCGTGCCAAGAGTGAATTCCTGGCCAATATGAGCCACGAGATCCGCACACCCATACACGGCGTTCTGGGTCTGGCGCAACTTGCCCTGGCCGCGGAAACACTGGACGAATCCCGATCTCATATCGAGACCCTTCATGGCGCCGCCGAGGGACTCTTGAATGTCATCAACGATGTCCTCGATTTTTCGAAGATCGAAGCCGGCAAACTGACATTGGCGGTGGTTCCGTTCTCGTTGCCTCAGTTGATCGACAACGTTCGGAAACTGATTGCTCCTCAGGCTAACGCTAAGGGGCTAAAGTTGGACTGCAACACAACTGGGGATTTACCGTGTGTCTTGGCCGGAGATCCTGTTCGATTACGTCAGGTACTGGTCAACCTGTTGGGAAATGCCGTCAAATTCACCTCGTCGGGATCGATCGCCGTTACAGTAAGTCCGGACTCGGTGGATTATTCGGCCAATCGCGCAACCCTCCGTTTTCGAGTCTCGGATACCGGCGTGGGCATTCCGCCAGATCGCCAGCAGGCAATATTCGAAGCATTCGAACAAGCCGACAGCAGCATCACCCGCGAGTTTGGAGGAACCGGTCTGGGCCTGACGATTTGCTCCCAGATCGTGCAATTGATGGGCGGGCGAATCTGGGTGGAAAGTACGGCCGGCGCCGGCAGCACCTTCCAGTTCACGTGCAAGCTTGGCATGGTCGAGACAAGTTCTTTAGCGCAGCTCAGACAGCATGTCGAGGAACCCGGGCCGCCGCTGCGCATCATGCTGGCCGAAGACAACCTTATCAATCAAAAAATAGCCGTTGCGATGCTCGGCAGACATAATCACCAAGTCACCATCGCTTCCACCGGACGGGAGGCCTTGGAGATCTGGGAAGCGGGCGAGTTCGACGTGATCTTGATGGATAACCAGATGCCGGAAATGGGAGGGATCGAGGCGGTCCGCATCCTCCGCGCGCGGGAGGCGGCTAGCGGCCGCCAAAGGGTTCCGGTCATCGCGCTGACGGCCAGTTCCATGATCGGCGATCGCGAACGTTTCCTGGCTGCCGGCATGGACGCATATCTCGCCAAGCCCTTCCGCGCGGACGAACTGTATTCCGTGCTGAGGGAGGCGACATCGACGCCCAGCCAAGCCGGATCGCGGCAGCCATCCCAACTCGACCCGGCATAGAACCAGACCGGCCGGGCGAGCACACTACGCTGCCGTAACTTCGGCTGGGGTCACTTCGGCTGCCGTCACTTCAAGGGGATGGTTCTGTCGGGATCGATGCGCACAACCAGGTAGTCGACAGCCGAGTCAAGCGAGCTGAACCAGTGCGCAACGCCCGCGGGAATGATGACCGTGTCACCAGCGACGAAGCGCTGGCTGTGGCCCTGCTGAATGGAAGAGCCGCTCATGCTGGGGCCGGCTAGTTCTTTCACCACTCTGCCTGCCGGGTCCATCCGCTTGGGATTCTCCATCTGCGTGCCCGTCACCAGCACTCCGGACCCCGCGAGGATGTGGTAGACCTCCGTCAACTGGTCATGCATGACTGCGCTCTGCTTGCCGGGCATGCGGCGCATCACGGCGACGCCGACGTCCAGGCGGCCGGCATTCACCATGCTGAGGATCTGCTCGGTGCCTTTGCCCTCGGGAAGCGCCTGGAGAGTAGCCGCAACCGATTCCTGCGTGATGTGCGTGCCCACATCGCTCACCTGGCCGGTCGCCGAACAGATGAATGGGGACGCGCAAAGGATCAGAATGGCGAGTCGCATGAAATGGTTCCCCTTTGTTTTGGTGCTCTACGAGTTTACAGGAAGATTGAATTGGCGGCGGTGTTCGGACTCTAGAGAGGCCGTCTCCGGCGGCGCGCCTACCTTTGCCCCACCAGCGACAGCCGCCCCCAGGGCCGGTGCACCGCCACTCTTGGCTCGCGCAGGCCCGCCGCTTTGGCCAAAGCCTCCAGCTCCACGCGCTTAAATCCCGCCGCGACCGAAGCAGGCGCATCATGCAGTGTAATCGGGTGCCAGCCGAACAACCACCTCGTGGCCGGGATGAAGTGATAAGAAAACGGCCCGCGGTCGAGGTCGATGGCGCACACCGCGCGGCGCGCGATACTGCCGAATGCCGACAACAACTCGACCACCTGCCGGTCCTCAAAGTGGTGTAGAAACAGCGAGCAGAACACCACGTCGAAGCTGCGCGCCCGGAACGGCATGCGGAAAGCGTCGCCCACTATTTTCGGCGGCTCGGCCAAAGCCAAATGCCTCACCCGGTAATCGAAGGCCGTAACTTGCGCCTTCGGAAACGCTAACCGGATCTTGCGCCCCATGTCTCCGGAAGCTGCGCCAATATCCAACACCGAGAATGACTCACGCGGGCTGGCGACCGAAGCCATGATCTTGCGCAGGACGCGATATCCTCCCAGATATTTGTTGATCTTGGTCAGATCTACCAGGCTAGGGCGCGCCTCAATGGGGTCGGCATCGTCGAGCAGTTCTGGCTTGATTACTCGCATGGCGGAAGCTGCTGCTGCAACAGGATGTTTCGCTCTCTAGTTCCCACGTGTCTCCATGATAAGATGCGGCTTCACAAATGGATTTTGTAAGCGGGAATCTAGGCTGGATCGAAGCGATCTGCGGGCCGATGTTTTCGGGCAAGAGCGAAGAGCTGATGCGGCGGCTGCGCCGGGCCAAGATCGCCCGCAAACGCGTGCAGGTGTTCAAACCGGCGATCGACACGCGGTATTCGGCCGACGAGATTGTCTCGCACGGACAGGTGCGGATGCAATCGGAGCCGGTCGCCGCGGCCCTGGAAATAATGAGCCGCCTGGACGCCCGCACTCAGGTGGTGGGAGTGGATGAGGCGAATTTCTTCGGTCAGGAACTGGCTGAAATCGCAACGCAGCTTGCCGACCAGGGGAAACAGGTGGTGATCGCCGGGCTCGACACGGATTACATGGGGCGGCCGTTTCCACCCATGCCCGATCTGCTCACTTTGGCTGAATCGATCACCAAGACGCTGGCGATCTGCATGCGCTGCGGCAATCCCGCCAAACACACCCAGCGCCTGGTGGAATCCGACGATCTCATTGTGGTAGGCGCCGCGGGAATGTATGAAGCACGCTGCCGGCGGTGCTTTGAAGCGGGCTTCCCGCGCCAGGAAATGCTCGAATTTGCCCGCGCCCGGCCGGACCCCGAACCGGAGGCGGAATCGGATTAGTTGAAACGGCCCAGACCGGCAATCCCTCTAAGAGATTTAAGAGCCTGCTAACCTATACGGTTAGGGACCACTATGTCTATCAATCCCAGTCAAACTCCCGGCTACATGCCTAGGGCATCCGCCCCGCCTCCGCCGCCACCCTATATTCCCCCACCTGCCGCGACCTCAGGGTCGTCTTCCAGCAAGATTGGAATCTTGTTCGGCGCCGTGGTGGCACTTCTGGCGGGCAACGGATACAACTTCTATCAGATCAGCCAACTAAGAGATCAGATTGGCAAGTTCCAGACCAACGTGCAACAGGAGCTGGACAAGGTGACCGAAGCCAGCACCATGACTTCGCAAAGCCACCGCCGGTCCATGGAGGCCCTGCGCGATCAGTTGGAAACCGCGCGGCGTCAGGCCAACATGGCGGCCGGCGAGGCCAAAACCGAGGCTCTCAAAAAGGTGGATGAGGCCAAAGCGGAATTGGAAAACGAGCAGAAGCAGGCTTTGGAGCAAACCAACGCCCAGATCAGCACGGTAAAAGCGTCCGCCGACACGGCCAATACCAAGATTGATTCGGTTGGCACGGAGGTCACCGCAGTCAAAGGCGATGTCGCCACCACGAAGTCAACGCTTGAAAAGACCATTGCCAATCTCCAGAAGACCATCGGCGACGTCAACGGCCAGGGTGTGCTGATCGCCACCAATGGCAAGGAACTGCAAGCTCTGCGGGCGCTGGGCGACCGCAGCTACATTGAATTCACCATTCATAAAGCCAAGCAGCCGCAAAAGGTAGGCGATGTGTTTGTGGAACTCAAGAAGGCCGATCCGAAACGCTTGAGTTACACCATTGAACTGACGGCCGACGATAAGCGGGTGGAGAAGAAAGACCGCACTATCAATGAGCCGCTGCAGTTTCTCACATCGAAAGCCAAGCAGCCCTACGAAATCGTGGTCAACGATGTGAAAAAGGACATGATAGTGGGCTATTTATCGGTACCCAAGGTCCTGAACGGAAGGAATTAGGTGTGGTGCAAGGGCGGGTTGAGAACCAAGGTTGAGAACCCGCCCCTGGCTACTAGCCTGCCCCACAACGGGCCCCACCGCTTAGAAAGTGGCGATTGGGTTGACGGGGAAACCCGTGCCTCCTGGTACCGGGACGGCCGCTAGCGTTACCAAGAACTCCCACCGCTGTCGCTTGGCGCATTCCGCGGCCACCGCTTCCAGATCCATGACATCGATCAGCGGAAGCCCCAGCGCGACAATCGCCAGTTGATGAATCGGGCGCGGGGCTTTCTCGACGCCCGAAGGTTGCACGTCCTGCACTCCGTCGTTACCGAGCAAAGCGACATCCCTTTTCTTGAGCCATGGCATCATTGACGCGTGCCAGCCCGCGGCGTTGGCGGCGACGTTCCAGGCACCCAATTTGGCGCGTCGCACCCAGCGTCCGGTTCGCAAAAAAAGAGCGTCCCCGCTGCCGATCTTGACGTGCGCATATTTCTCCCAGGCTTCAATGTCGGCGGGATACACCGCTGTGCCTGGCTCCAGATATTCGACCTTCTTGAGCAGCGGCATATCCACCAGCACTCCGCGCGTCATGATTCCGTCTTTCTGATTCTCAACGCCGAGCGCCGCGCAGCCGGACTCGCTAATCTTCTCGGCTTTCACAAAACCGTTGTAGAGCTTGCCTTCAAAAGAATAATGACAGAGAGCGTCGACGTGCGTGATGGTGGATCCGTGATACCAAATCGAGTATAGATCCATGGCGTGGCCGCCGGCGTCCAGAGTCATTTGCTGGCCGATGGGACGCGGATTGTCGGGGTATTTCTCTTTGTCCAGTGTATGAGCTAGCG
>DATFZA010000686.1:0-5789 GCA_035314765.1 Bryobacteraceae bacterium | reverse complement strand
TCGGAGGACGATCCGGAGCTGGTCCGGCGTTTGAAGAACCGGGAACCGCAAGCAATGGCTGAGTTATATGACCTCTATGGCCGGCTGACATATGCTCTGATTTTTCGCATTGTTCGCAATGGCCCCGTAGCGGAGGACTTGGTGCAGGAGACCTTTCTCCGGATTTGGAACCGGGTTCACGGCTTTGACGCCGAGCGTGGGGCGTTCGGGCCTTGGATTTTGGCCGTGGCGCGCAATCGGGCGATCGACTACCTGCGCTCCATCGACGGCAGGACGATGCAAACGCCGTTTGAGCTGGAGAAGATGGAGGAACCCAGCCAGTATGCCGATTTTGAGCGGCACATCATGAATGTGGACCGCGCCCGTTTGTTGCGCGAAGCGTTCGTGAAACTGTCGCCCAACCAGCGCGTGGTGATTGAGCTGGCGTACTATGAAGGACTCTCGCAGTCGGAAATGGCCACTCGTCTGCGCCAGCCGCTGGGAACGGTGAAGACCCTGGTTCGCAGCGCATTGAAACGGCTCCGGGAACATCTCGGAGAGCGGGCGGCGCTGGCATGAACCACGAAGAGTTGGGCGATCTTTACGAACTTTACACCTTGGGCGTATTGGAAGAGCCGGAGCGGGCTGAAATTGAGCAACACCTGAAAACGGCTTGTCCGGAATGCCAGGCCGGCGTAAAGGGAGCCCTCGCTTTGAATGCACTTTTGGCTACTTTGCCCGAGACCCTGGAGCCGCCCAAAAGGCTGCGGCGGCGAGTTCTCGCCAGTGTGGGCATGGAGCCGGCGGGCAGCTTCTGGAAGAACGCCTGGGCGCTGGCGGCGGTGGCGCTGGCTATGGTTCTGTTTGTGGTTGCGCTGGACAGCCAGCGGCGAAATCAGGAACTTGCGGGAGCCCGCGGCCAATTGCGGCGGACCACTTCCGATCTGGCGCAGGCGCGGGCGGAAATTCAACAATCGTCGGCGGAGCTGCGGCAGGTGCGTTCCGCCCTGACGCTGCTCAATCTACCCAACACGCGCGAGGTCGTTTTCGGCGGCGCAACGGCGCAACCGCCGCGCGGTCGCGTTTTTGTCAACCGGCAGCAAGGCGTACTGCTCCTCGCCAGTAATCTACCTCCGGCGCCCAGCGGGAAGACATATGAGCTTTGGCTGATTCCGCGCGGCGGCAATCCCGTGCCTTCCGGTCTGTTTCAGTCCGACATCGCAGGCAATGCGCTGTTCGTCCGCTCCGGTCCGGTTCAGGCGAATACCGCAGCCGTGGCGGTAAGCCTGGAGCCGGAAACCGGTTCCACTGCTCCCACCACTACCCCGGTTATTGTAGCCTCTGTGACGGATTAGCGACAATTTGCGCAGCGAAAAATTAATATTGCCGGTTTACGAAAATTGACTTGCAATTGCCCGCAACCGGGTAGACACTAGCAACATAGACTTCACTTCTTGATGCGGCTCTTGCCAGCGGGTATAGGCTGGCGTGATCGCGTATAGATAATATGGTTGCCCTACACACAGCCATGTATGTTCTGGAACTCCCGGTTTCCGCCGTGAAACTGCGTGAGACGCCCGATCGCCGCCGGGAATCCGCGGGAATCGCCACCATCCCTGCCGGCTCTACGCTTCTCGTTGAAGGTCGTAGCACCCTGTCCGGGCTCATCGACGTCGTTTGGGAAGGCACTGTATATGCTTTGTTTTCCGTCGATCTCGAGAGCCGCGCCACGCTAGCGCAGCTTGACGAAAAGCCTGTCTAACCCATTGTCTAGCCCCAAACGTCAGTGAGGGGACCAAGCGCGAATCCCCTTTACGGGGCTTTCAACCTCTGCTCGTTAACAGCGCGGCGTTACTCTAGAAGCAGTGCATGGAGTTCTGGTTATTGACAAGCCGGCAGGCCTTACGTCGCATGATGTGGTCAATCGGGTCCGCCGGATCGCGCAAACGCGAAAAGTCGGCCATCTCGGAACCTTGGATCCTTTGGCGACGGGAGTATTGCCTCTAGTGGTGGGGCGAGCTACCCGCTTAGCGCAATTCTTTAATGCCAGTAGGAAAACCTACGACGCCCTAGTAGAATTCGGGTATAGCACGGATACATATGACTGTGAGGGTAAGGCGACCTCAGAATATCGGGAACCCGCCTTTGACCGCGCCTTGCTCGAAGAAAAGTTATCTGCATTTCGCGGAAAATTCCTGCAAACGCCGCCGCCGGTCTCCGCCAAGAAGATAGCCGGCACGCCCTCCTACAAACTGGCCCGCCAAAATGTCCCGGTGTCATTGAAGCCGGTGGAGGTCGAGATCCAGTGGCAGTTGCACGAATTTTCGGGAAAACTGGCTCGTTTGAGCATGGAGTGTTCCGCAGGCACCTACGTACGCTCAGTAGCGCACGATGTCGGCCAGCTTCTGGGGTGCGGTGCCTTTGTTCGCTCCCTGCGGCGGACCATCTCGGGCGAATTCACGATCTCGCAGGCATCCACTCTAGAGCAACTACAGGAATTGGCCCGATCTGGACGGATTGAAGACGTACTGATTCCAGCGGCCAAGCTTCTGCCCCATTTTCCGGGCGCCCTGATCGATGCCAGCACCGAAGCAAACATCCGCCAAGGGAAGGACTTCCGGCTTTCCCCGTTTCATTCGAATCCCGAGGCGCCGTTTATAAAAGCGATCTCCCACAGTGGCGACCTGGTGGCTATCGGGGCAGCGCGGCTGCCCCATCTGTATCATCCGGTTCTGGTCTTGTGAAACAAGTTTAATAGGCGCAACGGAAACTCGTTGTTGGGGTTGGACTATCATTCAAGTGTGTGGCGTAACCTTGCCAAAACGGGGCTCATCTGCCTGACGGTCGCCGTGCCGCCGCATGGCTGGCCGCAGGAGCCGCCAATGGACAAGCACGCCGCTCCTCCTAATGCCGAGCCGCACTACGACGACACCTTTTCGGGGCCCATCGTAGAGATTTCCTCCGAACGGATCACGGTTTCCCGCAGCGTGCTGGGCAAGCCGGCCGAGAAAAAGTCGTTTTGGATCAAGCCGGATACCCGCATAGAAGGCAAGCTTCACGTTAAGGTAAAGGTCACCGTGGGCTTTGTCACCACGGACGAGGGCGATATCGCGCGGCTGATTGTCGTCCGTCAAGACAAGCGCAAGTAACTCCCTCGGCTCTCGGGCTACTGCCCAAAACGCGTTGTTACGATAGAAGTTCAGCCCACTATGGCCCTTCGTTTCTACAACACCCTTACGCAGCAAGTGCAGACCTTTGCTCCTTTGCATGACAACGAGGTCCGCATGTACACCTGCGGCCCCACCGTGTACAACTTCGTGCATATCGGGAATTTACGAACATTTTCGTTTCAGGATGTTTTGCGGCGCTGGTTGCGGGCGCGGGGTTACCGGTTGAACCACGTGATGAACATTACCGATGTGGAGGACAAGATCATCCGCGCGGCCAAAGCGGAAGGCAAAACCATTGAGCAATACACTGAAAAGTACACTCAAGCCTTTCTCGAAGATACGGCGAAGCTGCGTCTGGAACGGCCCGAGCGCATCGTAAAGGCCACCGAGCAAATCGACGCCATGGTCGAGGACATCCAAAAACTCACGGCCAAGGGATTTACTTATGACAGTGAGGGCTCGGTATATTACCGTATCTCGCAATTTCCCGGCTATGGCAAACTATCGCACAACGATTTTGGCGGCATGATCGCCGGCGCCCGCGTGGACGTGGATGAATACGATAAGGCCGACGCGCGTGACTTCGTTCTCTGGAAGGCCCGCAAAGACGATGAGCCGTTTTGGGATGCAGCGATCGGACCGGGCCGGCCTGGCTGGCATATCGAGTGCTCCACCATGGCGATGGAGTTTCTGGGCGAGACTCTGGACATACACGCCGGCGGCATCGACCTGGTGTTTCCGCACCACGAGAACGAAATCGCCCAGGCGGAAGCAATCACCGGCAAGCCCTTTGTCCGCTTCTGGCTGCACTCCGAGCATTTGATCATCGAGTCGCAGAAGATGTCCAAGTCCGCGGGCAATTTCTATACGCTGCGAGACCTTCTCGATATGGGCTATGCGCCGGAAGTGATCCGCTACCTGTTGATCTCGGTCCCCTATCGCAAGAAGCTGAATTTCACTTTCGATGGATTGAAAGCCGCGGCCACGGCCATCGATCGTTTGCGGAACTTCAAACTGCGGCTGGAGACGGACAAACTCGCGCCGGGCGCCAATCCGGCGGTGGGTGAGCGCACCAAGGTAGCTCGCCAGAAATTTGAAGACAGCCTCGACGACGATCTGAATGCGGCTGAGGCTTTGGCCGCGATCTTCGAGTATGTGCGCGATACCAATGGAATGCTGGACGCAGGCGAGTTCCTGGCCGGCAACGTCGCCGAGGCGCAAGAGCTGCTGGCCTTTTTCGACAGCATTTTCGACGTTCTCAAGCCGTCGGAGCGCGAAGGAGGGCTGTCCGATGCCGATGTCGACGCCTTAATCGCGGAACGCGCACAAGCTAAGAAGGCTAAGAACTTCAAGCGGTCCGACGAGATTCGCGATGAATTATCCGCCGCCGGAATTATCCTGGAAGACACCAAGGAAGGAGTCCGCTGGAAGCGCAAGTCATGAAGTTCGAAACCAAGGCGGTGCATGCCGGAGACCGCAAGCGCAATGGCGCCGGCCGTTTTATTCCCGTAACCACGCCCATTTATCCTTCCGCCAGCTTCGTTTACGAAAGCGCCGCGCAACTGGACCGGGTGCTGGGCAAGGAAGAACCAGGCTTCTGCTACGCGCGCTACGACAATCCGACCAACGCCGCGCTGGAGGAACTGGTTACGGAGTTGGAAGGCGGCGCCGGAACGCTGGCCTGCTCGTCCGGGATGATGGCAGTCAACGTGGCGATTCTCGCCGCGCTGCTCGATCGCCCCAAGTCGGTGCTGGCCGCCAACGCGTTGTACGGCGCAACCACCAGCCTGCTGACCAAAATTCTGGAGCCGTTCGGAATTGAAGTGGATTTCATCGACGTGTGCGACACGGCGGCTGTTATCGCGCGACTCGAACAGGACAAGCCTGGCTGTCTGTTACTGGAAACCATTTCGAATCCGCTACTGCGCGTGCCGGAAATCGACAAGCTGGCCTCTGCCGCGAAGGCTGCCGGCGTTCCGGTGATCGTGGATAATACTTTCGCCACCGCGCTGCTGGTCCGGCCGATCGAGCTCGGCGCGAATATGTCCGTGCAAAGCGCGACTAAATTTCTGTCCGGACATGGCGACGTCATGGGCGGCTTGATCACCGCGGACGCCGAGTACATCAACGTGGTCCGTAGCATGTCGCGCACGTTTGGGCCGATTTTGGGTCCGTTCGAGAGCTATCTCACCATGCGCGGCATCAAGACGTTTCCGATTCGCATGGAGCGGCAGTGCGCGAACGCGTGCCGCGTGGCGCAGTGGTTGGGATCGCATCCTAGGGTGTCGAAAGTTCATTACCTAGCCAATCCCGTCCACCCCGATGCCGCGGCGATCCGCCGCCTGTTGCCAGCGGGCCTGTACGGCGCCATCGTAAGTTTTGAGATCAAGGACGCCAAGAAAGAAGACGTGTTCCGCTTTATGGACCGCCTTCAGCTAGTGGTCAGCGCGACCTCACTGGGCGACGTGCATAGCTTGCTGCTGTATCCGCTGATTGCTTCGCACCGCGATTTGTCTCCGAAGCAGCGGGAGCGCATGGGAATTCATGATGGCTTCGTGCGGTTGTGCGCGGGGATCGAGGCGGCCGAAGATATTATTGCGGATTTGCAGCAGGCCCTGGAGTAAATGAACAAATTAGCAG
>DATFZA010000685.1:0-11941 GCA_035314765.1 Bryobacteraceae bacterium | reverse complement strand
ATCGCGGGATTGATACCAATAGAGCACCATGGCGCGTTCTTCTCCTTTGGTCACCACGTAGCGGTTGACCACGATGGGCTGAGCGAGACCGGGAATGGCGACCGGAACTGTGTCCGAAATCGTCCAAATCCAGCCGGAGCCTGGCAGACAGTTCTTGGGCGAATGGGGCGTCTGGCCCGCGCGCTGCGAGCGGAAATAGGCCACAAAAAGGCTCGCGACCTGTTTGCTCTGCGTGTCGCCGTAGACCCGGGTCAGGTAGTCGTCGGCGCGCAGAACCTCCTTCACTTCGTCCTCGATCACGCCATTTTGAAGCAAGCGCCAGTTCCCGGTCTGGGCGGGAAACCGATCTAACGATTGCACCAGCGGAACGTTCTCCGAGCCACGGGAAAAACCGTAGAAGACGGACGCTTGGGCAATCAGAATGATGGTCAGGATCAAAGCGGGCGGGCGTTTGAGAAAATTAAGCTGCGGCATGGCGTTGTCGGGAGCGGTAAATTTTATTGACGAGTTGGTGGAATGCGATCAGCAAAATTACGGCGACGATAAAAAGGACGAATCCTTCGAACTCGTGGAATAATCCCTGAGCGAGGTCGACCCGGTATTCGCTGATCAGTCCGGTTAAGGTTACGCGAGCGGCGTTCGCGGCGATCGCAACCGGGATGGTAGCGGCCAGCAGCAGCCAGCGCATCCAGGGTTTGGAATCGAAGAAATATCCGTAAACCAAGGCCAGGAAGGTCAGCGAGAGCAGCGAGCGGATGCCGCTGCACGCTTCTACAACCGACAGGCGCTGGCTGGCGAGTTCCAGCACATTGCCGTCACGCAACACCGGAATACCGAGGAGGGCCAGAACATTCTCCGCGACAGCGGAAGCGAACAATTGCAAAGGCAGCGTGATCCGGGCGTAAATGATGGCCGGAATCGGTATCATGAAGACGAGCAAAAAAAGCGGAAATGCGACCAGGCGCATTACCGGCTTTCCGCCTAGAAAATAGATGGCGCCGGCCAGCGAAATGAGAAAGGCGACGCGAGCGATGAAGATTTGGGCACCCAACGTACCCACCAGCATCAGGAGCGCGCCCAAGACAACGAACACGAGCCCCAGATAGTTGGTTTCGGGACGGACCGCGGCTAATTCCGCCCTTCGTTGCCAAACGATATAGCCCGCCACAATGGGCACAAAGAAACCGTGGCCCATGTCGCCGTCGGTCCACCAATTATGGACCAGTTCTTTTAGGACGGGGATATAACAGACCAGCAGCAGCGCGGCGAACCATGCGACGGCGGACCAGGGGAGCGAGGGGCGCTGGCTACCGGCCTCCAACGGCTCTCTGGAAATCGGTTTGGCGTACGATGCCATCGGAAAAAGGGCTCCGGTCCGTGAATCACTACGCACACCACGGGTCCCAGACTACAATAGAAGCTGAGGCCGCTTTGCGTTCGCTTGTTCTCTTGATTGTAGCATCGCATCTATTCGCTCAAACGGTCTCCCAGCCGGCGGGACAAGCGGGCTCTCAAGGTGCTGGGCAGCCGGCCATTTTCCCCTTAAAAGATATCCGCCCCGGTCAATCCGGTATCGGAAAAACCATCTTCTCCGGCTCGAAGGTAGAAGAGTTTCAGGTGGAAGTATTGGGGGTGTTGGAAAACCTGGGTCCCAAGCAATCCATTATCCTCGCCAGATTGTCCGGCGGGCCGCTGGAGAAGACTGGAGTGATGCAGGGCATGAGCGGTAGCCCGGTCTATATTGACGGCAAGTTGGTGGGGGCAGTGGCGCTGGCATTCCCGTTCTCCAAGGACGCGATCGCAGGGATTCGGCCGATCGAAGAGATGCTGGCGATCAACGAGCCGCGGCGCGCGGTTGCCGCTCTGGCTTCGCTGGCGCCGTTAACTGCGCCGGTGGCTCGTTTGAACGCGCTCGCGCCCAAAGCGAATCAGTGGTCGGGCGGACTGACGGAAATCGCTACCCCTCTTTCTTTCGCGGGATTTACACAGCCAACGCTCGACTACTTCGCCCCCGAACTGCGGAAACTCGGACTGGAGCCGATGCAAGGCGTATCGAGCGGAGGTCAATTGCCGTCGAGAATGGGCAACTCCTCCACGCTGAAACCCGGTGACATGATTACGGTCCAGTTGCTTTCCGGAGATTGGAGCATTGGCGCCGATGGCACGGTCACGGCGATCGACGCGAATAAAGTCTACGCCTTTGGCCATCGCTTTCTGTCGGTCGGCAACACGGAATTGCCGTTCGCGCGCTCCAACGTGGTGGCGCTACTTCCGAACCTGCAGTCGTCTTTTAAGATCTCCTCGGCCAAGGAATGGATGGGAACCATCACGCAGGATCGCAGCACGAGCATTTACGGCGAACTCGGGCGGGAAGCTTTCACCATTCCTTTAAACATCTCTCTCGACAACCATTCCCGCCCGCCGTTGGTTTACCACACAAAAATGGTGAACGACCGCGTGCTTTCCCCGCTGCTGGTACAAATGGTGGTGTTCTCGGTGATCGACGCAACCGAACGCGCGCTGGGCATGGGCAGTTTCACGGTGAAGGGAGAAGCCCGATTTGACGACGGTCTTCCTCCGGTCCGCTTTGACAACACTTACGCTGGCGATTTTAATGTACCGCTGCAAGTTTCGTTGGGAATTTCGGCGCCGCTGGCTTACGCGCTTGGCACGGGTTTCGACGCGCTGAAAGTGAAAAGCATAGATCTGTCCATCGAAGCCAGCGAGAAGCGGAGCGTGCTCCAGATCGACCAGGTAACGGCGTCGCCGCGCGAAGTGCATCCCGGAGAAACGGTGGAAGTGGTGACGACACTTTCGGGCGACAATGGCGTGGAAACGATGAAAACCGTGCAATACCACGTTCCGGTGGGTTTACAGGCCGGCCCGCTTTACTTCACGGTGGCGGATGCATCTTCCACGAATGTCTTGGACTACCAGCAACTCCTTTCGGCGCAACCCAAGTCGCCCTCGCAAGTCCTGTCGTTCCTCAACGGCTTGCGTCCCAATACAGACGCATATGTGCGAGTGTGGCGTGCCGACCCAGGCTTCCAGTCGCAAGGCGCGGAGTTGCCTGATCCGCCCGCATCGGTGGCGTTGATCTTCGGCAAGGCGCAAGCCGCTCAGTTGGGAGCATCACTCACCCGCGGATCGAAACTCGCCGAACTTCGGATCCATACTGGCGATGCGGTGGTCGCGGGAACGAAAACCATTCAAGTGGACGTTAAGGAATGATGGGCAGGCGCATTGCGATTCTCTTGGCCCTGGCAGCGTCCACGCTGCCGGCGTCGACCAGCACGACGTGGGAGATGAACGCGTACGCCGATTTCGTGCGGGGCCGCTTTGAAGGAGTTTCGCTGGACCGCGATGGACGCCTCGCGCTGGCGCCTCGGCTGGATACGGTTTTCTCGACAGGCCAGCCGGTGATTTGGAGCGTGGCGCAAGCGCCGGACGGATCCGTTTATCTGGGCACCGGCCACCGCGGACGCTTGTACAAAGTAACGCCCACCGGGGCCAGCAGCCTGATCTGGACGTCCGACCAGCCAGAGATTTTTGCCGTGACGGTGGACACGCACGGCGCGGTTTACGCCGGAACCGCGCCCGACGGCAAGGTCTATCGCATCGAAAATGGGCAAGCCAAGGAAGTGTTTACTCCGCAGGCGAAATACATTTGGTCTCTCTCGACGGACGCAAATGGCAATCTGTTCGTGGGCACGGGCGAACCCGGAAATGTTTATCGCGTCGGCAACAGCGGCGCAAGCGAACTGTATTACGAGAGCGGCCAAGCGCACATTACCGCGCTGGCGATTGACAATGCCGGGCAGGTGCTGGCCGGCTCCGAGCCAAACGGCATCCTCTATCGAATCTCTGCCAAGAACAAGGCGTTTGTGCTCTACGATTCCAGCCTGCCGGAGATTCGCTCGATCATACCCATGCCGGATGGGACCATCTACGCCACGGCGCTGGGCGGCTCGCTCGCCAATCGATCCGGGCCATTGACCAACACCTTGACCAGTCTGGGCACGGTAGTGGTTACGGCGCCAGCGACATCGATCACAGTTACCGATTCACAGGCCGGACCCGATCTCAAGCCGAAACCGGATGCCTCGAGAGCCACGGCGTTGACCTCTCCGGCGCCCACGGCGGCGGCGACCTCGCTGGTGGAGTTGTCCGGCGTGGAGAAGTCGGCGCTGTATCGGATCAATACGGACTTGACGGTGGAAACGTTGTGGTCGTCCAAAGATGAAAACGCCTATAGCCTGGCGGTTCAACCCGATGGGCGAATCTTGCTGGCAACCGACGGCCAGGGCCGCATCTACCGGCTCAATAAGGATCGCAAGCCGGCACTATTGGTGCAGACCAATGAGGGGGAAGCCACCCGGTTGCTGGCAAGTGGAATGGGTTTGCTGGCGGCAACCGGGGACATGGGCAAACTGTACCGGCTGGAAGATGCGACCACACCAGGCGGGAGCTATGAGTCGCCGGTGCACGATTCTAATTCCGTGGCGCGCTGGGGGCGGGTGACCTGGAGAAGCTCCGGCGGCACGGTAAAACTGGAGACACGTACCGGGAATTCGGCGCGGCCGGATAACACCTGGAGCGAATGGGAGGCGCCTGCCGACGAGCGCGTGAAGAGTCCCAACGCGCGTTACATCCAATGGCGCGCGGCGCTTTCGGGAACCGGCGCGGCCATGGAGAATGTCACCATTGCCTATCTGCCACAGAACAATCCGCCGGTGGTGCGCAGCATCAGCGTCACATCACAGGCCGGCGCGGCTTCAGCCCAGAGGACGACCGCGACGGCTGCCAATTCCGCGGCGTATAGCATCACCGTGACCGATGGCGGGGAAACGGCTTCTCCCTCCACTGGCACTCCTTCGCAAACCGTCTCGCGCGCCGGCGGGTCGCAGATTCTGGTTTCCTGGCAGGCGGACGACCCCGACGGAGACAAGCTGACTTATGCCTTGTACTTTCGCGGAGAAGAAGAGCAAGAATGGAAACTGCTGCGCGCCAACATGGCGGAGAATTCGCTTTTGCTCGATGGCGACATCTTCGCCGACGGCCGCTACTATTTCCGAGTGGTCGCCTCCGACCGCCCCTCGAACGCCCGCGAGTATGCCAAAGACGCCGAACAAACGTCCGCGCCGGTGCTGATCGACAATACGCCTCCGGTGGTGAAACTCTCCGCGCCGCGCCGCACGGACCGGCATGTGGAGGTAGATGCGGAAGCGGCGGACCAAACTTCGCCGCTACGCCGCTGCGAGTATTCGCTCGACGCAGGCCCCTGGATGCCGGTCGAAGCAGCGGATGGCGTGACGGACGGACCGCGTGAAGACTTCCACATCGTGTTGGATGGCGTGAGGCCGGGCGAACATTTGCTAGTGGTACGGGTGTTCGATAGCGGCGGCAATGCCGGATTAGCGAAGACGGTGCTGCGATAGCGGTTCTCGTTTGGATTGTCGCTGCCGCGACGATCTTGCTCATTCTCACCCGGCCCAAACGAATCCCGGAAGGCGTCTGGGCCAGCGCGGGCGCTTTCGTTTTGGTCTTGCTGCGGCTCATCTCGCCGCGCGACGCCTGGGAGGCTGTCGGCCGCGGCTCGGATGTCTACCTTGTAAGGTTTGACCGAAGGAGTTCCTAATCGAGCCCGCTGTGTCCCCAATCTCGCGGTTTTCATTCTTCATCCTCTGCGTCGCGGGCTCATGCGAAATAGTCGTATACTTGATCAATTCGACGGCGGGTGAGATTACGCCGCGACAAAAAGGATCGCAAACATGGACGGATCAACGGCGATTCTCCAGTTGTTGTCTTTCGCTTTAGTGGCGCTTCCCGCGATGGCGCAATTCAATGCGCCCGTGATCTATTCGGCGGAAAATTCGGCGAGCTACGCCGGCACGATCGCCCAAGGTTCATTGTTCGTCGTGTTCGGAACGAACATCGGTCCGGCTCAACTGGTCCAGGCTGGATCCTATCCTCTGCCCTCGCAAATCGGTGGAACTGCGATGACGGTAACGTCGGGTTCGACAACACTCCCCTGCCCCATGGTGTACTCGGTCGCGGGTCAAGCCGCGGCCGTCTTGCCTTCTAACACACCGCTGGGCAACGCCATGGTGATGTTGACTTACAACGGACAGGGAACGCCATTCCCGGCGCTGGTGAATGTCGTTCCGTCGGCCGTGGGAATTTTCACGTTGAGCAGTTCGGGGTTGGGGCCTGGCGTGGTCACGGCGCTGGATGGCACGGTGAAGACGTTTGCGGTTACGGCCAAGCCCGGCGAGACCGTCATCGCCTGGGCTACCGGACTAGGCCCGATCACGGGTCCCGACAACGTTTTGCCTTCGACTTTTCCAAGCTTTCCGGGAGTTGAAGTATTCATAGGAACCCAGTCGGCGAGCGTTGTCTATGCCGGCCGATCGGGGTGCTGCGCGGGTGTAGATCAGATCGCGTTTGAAGTGCCGGCCGGCCTTGCGGGTTGCTATCTTCCGGTCGCGATACGGAGCGGGGGAAGACTTAGCAATTTCGTTTCGGTAGCCGTGAACAGCAGCGGCCAGTCCTGCTCCGACACCGCTCCGACATTACCGGCCGCGGTGATGGATCAAACTCTGGCGGGTCGATCCGTCAGCACGGCGGCGCTCGCGGCCGGGCCGGTAGGCGTGCTGCGAGGCTTGGGCTTCCGTCAGGAGCAAATGTTCGCCGAGAAACTCTCCAGCCTCTTACACGTGAAAGTATCGCGGCAAGACGTCTCGAAGCTTCTACGAGCAAACCCCAGTCAGCGCTCTTTGGGTCGCGCCATGAGGAAGTATGCCGCCGCGTGGAAGGCGCTGGATCCGGCGGCAAAAGAAGCGATCCGAAAAGCGGTGAATCTCACCCAGGAAGGCGCACTCGCTGGGTTCGGCCGGTACAACACGCCCGGCACTCTGGGTGCGGCGGTTGGCGGGCTTTTTCCTTCTCAAGGATCGTGTACGGTATTCGGTCTTATGGCTGGGCCCTTGGGAAGTACCAGCAGCCAGGGCCTCGATGCCGGATCTTCGCTGGCGCTGTCCGGGCCGGCTGGGGCGTACACTTTGATGCAACGCGACACCGGCCAATATCAGGTCATGTTTGGTAGTACTCCAACGGGTCCGAACCTTCCGCCTGGAACGTACGCGATCACAAGCAGCGGTGGCCGCGACATCGAGGCTTTTAGCGCGAGTTTGACGGTTAGCGGAAACATTCTTTGGTCGAACAAGGCCGCCATTTCCGCGGTCGACCGGAGCCAGCCGCTGACAATAACTTGGTCGGGAGGCGCCACGCCGGGCTCGGTTCTCATCGGAGGCTACTCCGAGTTCAACACCGTCGGCAGCGCGGGTTTCGTTTGTGCGGAAGATACGAGCAAAGGCACTTTCACTATCCCTAGTTTCATTCTCTCGGCGTTGCCTGCAACTCCGTCAGGTGGCGTGATGTTTATCGGTCCTCATCCACTATCGCGCCAGGTCGCGATTCCCGGTGTGGATCTCGCTTATTTCATCGATGGCAGCAGCGATTCCAGATCTGTCGCCTACCAGTAGCGACTGCTCGAGTAACCCGTTGCCGCCGCAGTGATGCGCGCGCGACTTGGTCTGCGCGATGTGCAGCTTGTCCAGTAACCTGACGACGTTCTCGCGGAAGACGGGATTGAGCCGAGCGCAGGTCACGCGCTTGATTGCGCTCCGACGCCGCACGGGGCGGGTGAAGGCGACCGTCTATCAGCGGACCACCTTAGGAAGCGTGGTGAAGCGCTTATTGGGCCGACGGCGCCGCCCCTGAGGTTCGCCGCCGCCGGCCCTACCGTGATCGAAATCGGTTTCAAGGGAATGCCGTTCGCAACCACGAACAGGTGCTCGGGCACGGTTCCAGTTACCCGCACAGCCTCAAAGTTGGTGGACATCGACAGCACCCCTCGCCGAGAGCCGGTTGCTCCGGCCTCGAACGAATCCTGGTTGTTCTAAAGGGAACTGGCGGCAAAAGTTGCGTTGAAGCTAAAGACGCTGCCTTGCCCAGGCACGCTACGGACTTCAAGGTTACCGCCCATAAGCGTAATCAGGCGGCGGGAGATTCCCAGACCCAACCCGGTTCCTCCATATTTGCGAGTGGTAGAGGAGTCCGCTTGCCTGAAATCCTCGAAGATCAATTCGATCTTTTCCGGGGCGATGCCGATACCGGTATCCGAGACTGAGAAGCTGAATTCTCCCGCTTTGCCGCCGGCTTTGGGAGCTACCGAGAGCACGATCTCTCCAGCCAGGGTGAACTTCACGGCGTTGTTCAAGAGATTGATCAAGACCTGTTGCAAGCGGACCGGGTCGCCAATGGCACGCATACCGCTGGCTGCGCTGGAACGCAACGAAAGCCCCTTGGCCGCAGCCTTAGGGCCGATGAGTTGGAGGGTCTGCTTGACCAGTTCGGCGAGGTCGAACTCAATCGCCTCCAGGTCGATCCGGCCGGACTCTATCTTCGATATGTCGAGAAGATCGTTAACCAGCCTCATCAGGTTGGCGCCACAACGCTGAAAGACTTCGACATACCGGCGTTGCACCGCGTCGAGGTCGGATTCCGAGAGCAGGTCTACCATGCCAAGAATGGAGTTGAGTGGATTGCGGATCTCGTGGCTTATGCTGGCCAAGAAGTGCGACTTGGCCCGACTGGCGTCTTGGGCGCATTGGAGTTTGTTGAGTAGCTGGGTTATATCCGTTGCGATTTCCAGAAAGCCGGAAATCGTGCTATTGGGGCCCAGAATTGGAGTAACGGCCACGCTGACGTCGAGGCTGGTTCCGTCTTTGCGGATATACGTCCATTCCTTGGCCTGCGTCGGGTGGCCGTGCAGAAATTGCGGGGTGCCCTGTCCCACGACCTCGTTAGCGGAGTATTGCAGCATGCGTTCGGCGCCGGAGTTGAAGACCCTGACGATCCCGTTCAGATCGGTGGCGATGATGGAGTGCCCGGTGGCAGCGTCCAGCAGTGGCTGCTGATCCAGGCGCAAGTATGCGTCCAGACGTCGAAGTTGAACGCGGGCGTCATCAGGCGTGGACTCTAAGGCTTCGCCCCGCTGTTCGGATATGCCGCGCGACGCGACATTACTCATTCCTGGCTTATCGGCTTCTGGTTTGCGAGTTAGAGTCTAGTCCGGAGTGTCCTTTTTTGCTCGGTACGCCGCGCCCGCGGGCTTGCGACTGGCTCGTTGTGGCCTCTTCGCCCAGGTTCTTGGCTGCTTACCGGCCGGAAGCGGACGGCGCCGACTGCTTTTCGGGATGCAGCAGGAGTTTCTGCACGCGCCAGTTCAGAATTTCGGCCACGTAAATTGTGTTTTCGGACGGGCAGGCGATCTCGTGAATCCAGCCGAATTGCTTGGGTTGGCGGCCGGAGCTTCCCAGGACTCCGAGAACGGTGCCGTCCAGAGACAACTTGTACACGCGGCCGGGATAGGCGTCGGAGCTATACAGATATTGCGTCGGGCCAGGCGTGATGCAGATCGCCCACGGAGCGCCATTCTGCGCAGCCGCGCCTTGGGGGCTCGGTGGATTGCCCATCCAGGGATGGACGACCTCAGGCAGAGGAACATCGATCTTGATCTCTTTCAGAAACGTCCCTTCGGGATCGAAAACTTGGATACGCCGGTTGCCACGATCGGCCACATAGACGTTGCCCTGGGCGTCGGAGGCAATGCTGTGCGGCGTGTTGAATTCGCCAGGCTTGTTGCCGCGGTCGCCCCATTGCTTCACCCAGTCGCCGTTCTTGTCGAACTTGGCCACGCGCGAATTGATGTATCCATCGCTAATGAAAATGTCGCCAGCCGGATCCCAGGTGACGTCGGTCGGCTGCCGGAACTGTCCATCCACGGCCGGGCGCGGCGGGTTGACTCGGGTCCAGGGCGCGGCTTCATCGGAGGCTTCTTTCTTGCGTCCGAACACCATCGATACGCGGCCGTCAGGAGTGAACTTGACGACCATGTCCGAGCCTTTGTCGATGGCCCAGATGTTGTCGTTCTTGTCAACCCGCACCACGTGGGCGTAAGACCAGGCGTAGAGGTTCTTGCCGATTTCGCGGATGTAGCGGCCATCGGGACCAAACTCCAAGAGCTGCGATGCGGTGGCGCCATAAGCGGGCCCGGTGCTGTTGCCGCGCGAAAAGATGAAGATGTGGCCCTTGGAGTTCAGGGCCACGCCGGAGACTTCGCCCAGGTAGAGGTCTGGCGGGAGCTTCAGCACATTCGGAACGGAATCGAAGGGAATCTCGGGCACGGTGGGCTGGGCAACGGCCAGCGCGCCGAGCAGGCCGAACAACGCGAGGTGTTTCACTTTTCTAGATCTCCTGTCAGCGGCCTAGTTTATCAGGGTTGGCAGTGAAGTTGAATCCAAGACCACGGCCTCTGCCGTATATTCACCCGATGACAATGAGGAGAATAACTGCTGAAGACCGGCCGCCGAATAAGAGGCTCATCCAGTTTCTGGTCGTTGAGGGTCTCCGGAGGAGGCCAGGTGATGTGGGCGGTTTCGGCCAGCTTCAAGTATTTGTGAACGGTGGATTGGACAATCGAGCAACTGGCGGCGATCTGGTGTTGAGCCAGCCGGAGTGCCGACAACCCCAGGACTTCGCTGGTCTTGCGCATGGACAACCTTTCCTGAGGCAAATCTGATCCTCCTTGTTTCAAACAAGATCAGATCGCTCTGTTTTTTGTCCAGCGCCTCCCCTTCTATTCCGAGCCGATCGCAATCGCCGTTCCGAGGTGATCGCGATCAGCGTTCCGAACTCAGCGCGATTCTTGATCGCCATCGGCTCGGAATATCCAATCGCGATCGCCTCGGAACATCGATTTCCTTCCGCTCGGAATGATTATTTCCTTGGCTCGGAATCCGCACTTCGAGCAGAAACTCGAAAATCGCCGCCCGCGCCGGTCTCCAATCCGTCGAACTGGTCGACGAATACCTGGCCTGGTCCGATTCTCAGATCGAGGAAAAGAAGCGCTTCGCCGCTCCTTCAGTTCGGATTGATTATTTTCAAGGCGACGATGCGTATCGCCAAACCTCCGTGATCGGACGTCGCCAGCCTACAAAGCGAGCAAGCGCTCCTCTGTCTCCACAACGGGCGTAAGCGCCGCGCGCTCCATTTCGGACTCGTCTACGTCGAGGAGCGACCTGCAGAGCGCCAACTCCTCAGCAGCTCGGGCTGGGTCGCCCAAGTGCCTGTACGACCTAGCCAGCAAGAGGTGCCCACAGAGATCACTAGCTCGCACCCGAACTAGATAACTTCCGAAATCCCGTGCCAGATTCCAGTCCTGCGTTTCGTCCTTGAATAGCACGGAGCCGCAGAAGTCGTCAATCTCAGTGACTCGGCGCAGCAAATCGATGTCAGTGTCTTGAGCCATGCGACCCTTATTTCAGAACTTAGAGCCAGGCGCTGACGGGGCCGAAGGCTTAGGCGCTTTGATGCCCCGACAAATGTCGTACTGCTCTAAAACCGCCTTTAAGCAGTCGTCCCACTTCTTGCCGTGTTCCGGGTACTTCTCCTCGCAAGCCTTGAACCCATCGTTGCGCTTCTGGATGCATATCTTCCACTTTTCGAGTGCAGCCTCGGCATCCTGCTCCTCCTTTTGGTAAAGTGATATGAGCTCGGGCAGATACGTGTACGCCACATAGATCGTACCGGAGACCACATCGTTCTGCTGAATCGCCTTCCCGTTGTTCGTTCCGTTGGTCGGATACATGTACACCTGTGAAAACTGAGCCACACCCCCAACCGTGACAACGACCGACGTCAACTGCAACCTGCTGTTGTACGTCCGGGTTTCGTTGTTCAGGCTCAAGGGCTCATTCGACGGCCCGTAGGCCACGTTGCTCGCCCAGGCGTTGTTGGAATTATCCACCAGCGTTGACGGCCGCGCCATGCTGTCATAGCCGGTCGTGTACGTCCCCGAATGGTTGGACACCGACGG
>DATFZA010000684.1:0-3602 GCA_035314765.1 Bryobacteraceae bacterium | reverse complement strand
GTTCGCCCGAACGCACGTTCGCCTTTATGAGCGGACGATTTCGGACACGGGCTCGCAGTGTCCGCGTTCGCTCTGGGCGCGCTCCGTCCACGTCTGGCGGCCAGGCGCCAGGGGACACTGCTGCGATAGTTATGAGCGGACGATTTCGGACAGGGGCCCGCAGTGTCCCCGTTCGCTGCTGGGGGCGCTCCGTCCGCGTCTGGCCAGGCGCGATGGTAATGAGCGGAGGATTTCCGACACGAGCCCGCAGTGTCCCCGTTCGCTGCCGGGGCGCGCTCCGTCCGCGTCTGGCCAGGTGGCAGGGGAACCAATGCCGGTTCTTCCTGCAATTCCGTAAGACCGGTTTCCGTTATGGAAACTGAGGCCAGTTCATCAACAGATTCCACGCGTTCACCGATCCGATCCCGCTTGGGAAGTCCCAACCTACGTTGGTGAGGTATGCGGGTTGGCTGGCGTTGTTCGAGGTTGAGAGGATCCCAAAGCTGTCTCCGTTGGGCCGAAAACAATTAGTCAGAACACCAGACTTGTTGGCTTGACAGACGACGTCATTGTCGCCTTGCGTGACGTCATAGAAAATGCAGGTGTTGCTGGTCTTATTCACCGTATTCGAATTACAGGCGGCGGCACCGTTGCCGAACAGCCCGAACTCGGACCTGGCTAGCTGGTAGTACACGACGTTCGGGTTTCCCCACCGGCTACGGGTCTTTTGATTAATGAGCGTCTGAATTCCAGCCATGATGGGCGAGGATACGGACGTACCGCCGAAACCGGCCCAGGTGCTAGGAGCGCCCGTGCAGGTAAACCCACCGCCGACGTTGGGATCGGGATTGGACCAGCAGGTTACGTAGTAGGCATCCCAGAAACCGTTGGATGCGAACAACGAAACGTCGGGAATGTCACGGACGAAGTCGTTGGGATTGCCAAACAGTCCGAATTGCCAAAGTGGTTTTGGGTAGCCGAAGCAAGAGCCGCCGACTTTGCCGGGCGTGGCCGGCGTGCCGAAGGCGCAACCACTGGGGCCGCCGCTGCCGCCAATCGCGTTGAGGAGGAAATTGAGCGGACTTTGCGGATTGGTAACCGCGGCGTTGTTGCAGAGGCCCAGCGGAGTAATTCCGAGGAAGGAAGCGGCCAGTCCCCCGGCGCAGGAGTCGTTCCACGGTATCTCCTGAATGTACGACAACGCCGAGCTGTAGGTGCTACTGTTGGTCGAATTCCAATACGTGCTGGCAGGGACACCGTCCGCCGTGTAGCCGAAATCGAGCCCGCCCACCGAGACGTTGAAGGGCGTGGAAGTGAAGCCGCTGATGCCGATGCCGTGAGTCGACGGGTTGCCAAAATCCGCCGATGCGGCGCCCTCGTCGCCGGACGATACGAAGATCGAGACGCCTTCGACGACCGCTTGCAGGTACGCACCCGCGTAAGCCAAATTTGCGGCCGTTCCCATGAAAGCCTCAGCTTCGCCGTAGCTGATGCTGACGACCGAAGGCAGATTCGCGAACGGGCCATTGAGCACGTTCTCGAGCGCGATCAAACCGCCGAAAGTTGTACTGGTATCGGTGCACGCAGCGAGCACGATGGCGGCATTCGGCGCCGCCGCCGACGCCCACTCAACGTCGATCGCGGCTTCAGAGTCGTCGCCGTAGCCAGGGTCGGACGGATTCCCCTGGAAACCCGGATTGGCGCAAGTGAGACGGCCTGCCGGACTCACTTGACTGAGACTTCCGAACGGAAACGCGCTCGTCAAGCCAAAGGTTGTTCGGAACGTTTTCCAATCCGCGGTCGAAAAAAGGTAGGTATCTTCCAGGACCATGAGGGTCTGGCCCTTACCCGTAAAGCCGGCGGCGAATACCGGCTTCAGATTATAAATGGTGGCAATGTCTCCCGCCACCAGCGCGTGAAAGGTCCCGTTCGGATTGGTGAAGGTGTAGTTAACTCTTGGCACCAGGAGCGGTTTGGGGTGGAAGTTATGCATCGAGACAACGCCGGCAACGGCCGGTTCCAGCGCGGCAGGAATACGAGGGTCGCTCATATTGGCAAAGTGCCGGGCGCCGCTCACTTCCAGATTGTGAATCTCGGTGTGGTAGGCGCTACGCACCTGTCCGGCGGTGCCGCTGAAATCGATCGTGAGTCCACTGGCCTGCACTCCGTCCACGGAGAATCCATGCGATTTCAGCCAGGCGGTCACGGTATCCACGTCTTCCTGGGCAACGCCATAGTGCTCGGCGAACTGATCGGCGGTCAGCCATTTGTGAAAGTTCGCCGAGTGGGGGTCGTGCAGGTCGTCGGCGTATTGCTTCAGCGCGGTTTCGCGTTCCGGAGATCGCTTCAACTGCAGCAGCATGTGATTCAGTGGAAAGTCGTCCGGAACGACGCCACGATCGTTTTGTACGTTCGCTTCCGGGCGAGTGTTGCCCTCCAGCGTGACGAGCTTCGCATCATTCACCGCTTCGCGGATCATGCGCATTGGCCGGCCGGCAGGTTGAGCGTAAATGATGGACGGCGAACTCAGCAGTCCAATAACAAAGATCAGCAACCCGGATCTTTGGAGCTTATTCATGACAAAGTTCCCCCGATAACCTGGGATTGAATTGAAACTGCGACGAGTTCAATTCGAGCCGGGACCTATTTTAGACTCCCGGTTTCTGAAGAGTATACACCAACCGGGATCGCTTTCCCGGTGAGCCCATGATGTCCAGAGCTCGGGTCATACAATGAAAATACTCAATCCAAAGAGGTACATATGAACACTACCGGCAACACAATCCTAATTACAGGCGGCGGCTCCGGCATTGGACGCGGCCTCGCAGAAGCATTCCATGCGCTCGGAAACCAGGTGATCGTGGCTGGGCGGCGCAAGCAGGCGCTGGACGATACGACTGCCGCGAACCCAGGCATGACCTCTCAAACGCTGGATATCGAAGACCCGGCCAACATCCGCTCTTTCGCTAGTGAGATCGCCGCGCGCTATCCGGCGCTGAACGTCCTCATCAACAATGCGGGCATTATGCGGCTCGAAAAGTTGCAGGCCCAACAGGAGAATCTCGCCGATGCGGAATCCATCGTCGCCACCAATCTGCTGGGCCCCATTCGCCTGACTGCGGCGCTGCTGCCGCTGTTGCAGAGGCAGCCTCGATCGGCCATTATGAATGTTTCCTCCGGACTGGCTTTTGTTCCGCTGGCCCCGACTCCCACTTATTGCGCAACCAAGGCGGCAATTCATTCCTATACGCAATCGTTGCGCTATCAGCTCCGGGGATCGGCGATTGAGGTTCTCGAACTGATTCCGCCTTATGTGGCCACGGACCTGTTGAACGGGGCGTCCGATCCGCGCGCGATGCCGCTGGATAAATACATTGCGGAGGTGATGGAGATCATGAAAACCCAGCCTGCCGCGGCGGAGATCTGCGTGGAGAACGTGAAGCGCCTCCGTTTTGCCGCCGAGAGCGGTCATTACGATACCGTTTTCAATGGGCTCAACGAGGTTTGGGCGAGCGCTGCTGGGTCATAGGGTCGCGGCTGTAGTAGGCGGCGAAGGATGCGCTGGCGGCGACTGGGGCGGCGTGGTGGATTCTCTGGAGCGCTCGTTGTGTCCGTTTTTGGGA
>DATFZA010000683.1:0-4799 GCA_035314765.1 Bryobacteraceae bacterium | reverse complement strand
TTTTCATGCCCTCCATGTTACATTCAGGGCCAAGCACAAGAAAATGGCTGAATCTCCCATCACTCCCCGCGAAAAAGATTTCGCCGCCTGGTATCAGGACGTCGTTCTCCAAGGCGATATGGCCGAACCGGCCGAAGTTGTAAAAGGCTGCATGGTGATCAAACCCAATGGCTACGCGGTTTGGGAAATACTGCAGCGCGCACTGGACGACCGCTTCAAGGCGAGCGGGCATCAAAATATCTATCTTCCGTTGCTCATTCCGCAGAGCTTTCTCAGGAAAGAAGCGGAGCATGTAGAAGGCTTTTCACCCGAGCTGGCGATCGTGACCATCGCCGGCGGCAAGGAACTCGAAGAACCGTACGTGATCCGCCCGACCTCGGAGACCATCGTGGGGCACTTCTTCGCCAAATGGATTCAGAGCTACCGCGACCTCCCGCTTCTTTATAACCAATGGGCGAATGTAGTCCGTTGGGAACTGCGCACGCGGCTGTTTCTGCGCACTACCGAGTTTCTCTGGCAAGAAGGTCACACCGCTCACTCCACCCATTCTGAAGCCGTGGAAGAGGTGCTGCGCATGCTGGACGTTTACGCCGAAGTGGCGGAAGACGTCATGGCGATGCCGGTGATCAAAGGCGCCAAGACGCGCGCGGAAAAGTTCGCGGGCGCGCTAAAGTCTTACTCGATTGAGGCGATGATGCAGAACGGGCTGGCGCTACAGGCCGGCACCAGTCACGATCTGGGACAGAATTTCGGCAAGGCGTTCGATGTGAAGTTTCAGACCAAGGAAGGCACGCTCGATTACGTCTGGCAGACCAGTTGGGGCGCGAGCACGCGCCTGATCGGCGGCTTGATCATGACTCACTCCGACGACAAAGGGCTGGTTCTGCCGCCGAAAGTTGCCCCGCGTAAAGCGGTCTTAGTGCCCATCTACCGCAAGGACGAAGAGCGGTCTCAGGTCATGGAGGTCGCAAGCAAACTGGGCATCGAATTGGGCGCGCATGTCGACGCGCGCGACGGACTGAGCCCGGGCGCCAAGTTCTTCCACTGGGAACACCGCGGAATCCCGGTGGTCTTTGAACTGGGGCCCCGGGACGTAGCCAGCGGCAATATCGTCATCAAGCGCCGCGACACGGGAAGCAAGGAAGTGATTCCGCAGACGGAAGCCTTGGCCAAACTTGCGGCTACGCTGGAGCAGATGCAAAAGGATCTCTATGCGAAAGCGAAGCAGCGGCTGAAGGATCAGACGGTGCTGGCGGACTCGATCGGGCAGGTCGAATCGATCCTTAAAGACGTGACGGCGGAAAAGGGCGGCGGCAAGTTCGTGATGGCGCATTTGAAGGACGATCCGCAAACCGACGCGCGCATTAAGGAGTTCCGCGCCAGTGTGCGCAACATCCCGCTGGTGGATGAATACGACGGACCCGGCAAGTGCATCCTGACCGGTGAACCGGTGGAACATCGGGTGGTCATCGCCAAGGCCTACTAGTTTTCAGCATGGGCAGCCTCTAAGATTTAGCGCCGGGCGCTCGGCTCCGCAGCAGGCTGATTTGCCCGGTGTGATGCGATTCGTGCTCGCAGACATGAAACCATTTGCAGAGATTGTTGGTGGGTCCCCAGCCCCAGCTATTGTCCACGGACAGGAGCCACGCATCGTCGCGTTTGCGGAATTCGGCAAATGTTTTCTCGCGGCCCTCCTGCAACAGATTCAGATAGTAATCGAGGCTATGGCCCTTGATAGCCTGGCGAGCGGGATCGCCCAACTCCATGGGAAGGTCCCAGTCTTTGAAAGAAGGCGTCTTCTCCAGCGCATCCAGCCGCACGTTGTCGAACGTATTGAGCTGATATAGCTTCTCGGTTGCCGCGAGGTGCAGCAGCAGTGCGCCAATGCGATTGGCTTTGTTGTCCAGCAGAAAATCTAGCTGCTCTTGAGTCAAGCCTTTGGTTGCGCTCAAGACCGCATTGCGCATCCAAATCATTTCTGAAACGAGCGTGCCAATTTGCGGAGAATAGCCGGGTCTCGGGCCAAAAACATTTACCGGCGATTCAGCCGCTTCGGCGGAGGGTAACGCTACGAGAGTCGCAGCGCCGGCCGCTTGGAAAAAGCGTCTTCGGCTTTGTGGAGATGGATTGAAACACTGGAGGTATGGCATTGATGACAAGCCTAGCGCGAACTCCGCTCCCGGTCCAGAACAACCTTCGCCGCCCGGGCGGCTCGAACCAGCTCTAAATCCTCATCTGCATACTTCCACGCATCTAAGAACTCCGCATATGCCTGGGAGGCCGCGGTCCGGTTGCCCTCTTTCTCGTAGGCCAGCGCGATGCCGTAATAGCCAAATCCGGACTTGGGCCGCGCGGCCAGCACTTGGCGGAATGCGTCTCGGGCCTGGTCCCACTTTCCGGCGCGAATCGCTGCGTAGCCGAGCGATTCCAAAGCTGGACGCGAGTACATCGGCGGTTCGCTATATCCCAAATTTTTCTCGGCCTCGACTGCTTGTTTCAACAACACCTTCGCGCGATCGTAGTTCCCGCTATGGCTGGCAACGTTTCCCGCAAGTTCTTTTGAAGCCACGCTCAAGATCTTTTCGACCCGCTCCGCCGTATGGTTCAGACGTTCCAAATTCTTATCCGTTTTGTCCGCCTGATCGGTCCGATCCCGCATCAGACGCCAGAGCAGGGCGTCTAGTTGGTCGCTTGCTCGCGCACCGCCGTCGAGATCGTCGTGATCGAGCGCCAGCATGGCGCGCGCGTAGATCACCATCCCGTCGCGAATCGCTTTGGCAGCAAGGGGCAGTTTGTCCTCAGGAATTCCGAAATCTACCGGATGGTCAATCGCCTCCCGCCACTGGCCGAACCGGATCGCGAGGCGCGGTTTCGTGCCGCCGATCTGAACGACGTAAAACCCGGGGTTGTCCGAAGCAGCCGGGTCGTGCGCCAGCGGCTCGAGCTTCGCCGCGTAATCGACCGCCTCTTTCGCCCGCCCCTCTTCCGCGGAATTAGCGATCAGATAACTCAAATTGTGCGAGTAGTTCCAATCGTCCCTCGGTTGCAGTTTCTGGGCGCGCAAGTAGGCTTCATCCACCTGAATCGCGTTGAGAAAACACTTCCGTGCTTGTTCGTAGTTGCCGGTGCGGTAAAAAATATGCCCCGGCATGTGGACCATGTGGCCGGAGCCGGGCGTGAGGTTGCCCAACCTTTCCGCGCTCTCCAGCGCCCACTCCGGATGCTCACTTCCCTCCACTGCGTGAATCCAGTAATGATTCGCGGCCGCGTTGTCGGGATGGTTGCGCAGTATATCGCGCAGCATAGCCATCGCATAGAGTTCGCCTGGCCGCGGATCGCCCTTCTCATCGAAGCCCCCCTCCATAGAAAGCGCGAGGAACAATTGGGCATCCAGATCGTCCGGATAATGGTAGATCAGCGCTTCCATCTCGCGCCGATACGCTTTCGACGCCTCCTCGCCCTTTTTCCCGGCGCTCTCAACGATGCTTCGGATGTAGCGCTGCTCGCGATCGGAAGCTTTCGGAGCCAGTTCTTTCATCTTGCCGACGACCGGGTTCAATTCATCTTCCGAGCTTCCGCCGAACTCCATCGCACGATGAATGCCCCACTGGCACATGGCGCAGGCCGGATCCAGCCGCGCCGCCTCCCGGAACGCTCGCAGGGCCTCGAAATCCCAAAAGCAGTGCAAGAGCGAGAGCCCCTGGTCAAACCATCGTTGCGCTTCCGGAGAGGAAGTGGTGATGGTCAGATGACTGCTCCCGACGCCCGCAATCATCAGCGGTGGCGGCAGCGTCTGAGCCGGCTTTTCAGCGGCGCCGGCGTGCACATGATTGGTTATCTGCGCGATACCCGGAGTGAAGGTCATCAAGAGGAAGAGAACCGGGAGCCTCATAGACCTATCATGCCAGCATTGCTATTGCAATTCGCTCACTTTTGCCAGCCGCTCCTGCAGCGCGCTGATTTCGCGCGCCACGCTCTCCAGTGTTTTTTGGATTCGCAGCTTCAAGCGTTCCAGACTGTGAGTCAGGCGGCTGACTTCGGCGGACGGCGTAGCGTCCATGGCGGGATGGCGGAAGCCGCCGCGCTCCAAAGCGGCAAATACTTCAAGTTTTCCTTTCGATCCGATCTGCCGTAGCGATTGGGTCAAATCCAGTGCATTGACCTCGCCTACCGTCTTGCATCCCAGCCGGTGAAGGGCATTCCTCGACCGCACCGATAGATCCAACGCCTCGATGGGCGAGTCCTTTGTCAGTGCAGCAAGTTCCAACTCCCGAGGTGAAAGAGCGGCGGTAGAATCCAAGGCAGAACTTGAAGGCAGTTCGGCGTCGATGGCGAACAGCGTCCGGCGGACCTGCGCCGGCGTCCGCTTGGTGAGCTTCGCGACGACGGAAAGCGAGCGCTTTCGGTACATATATTCCGTGAACACGGCCCAGCTAGGCTCGTCGATGGAAGCGGGGCGATCGAGCGCCGGTCTCATCGCGTATTTCTGCCGCAGGCCTTTGAGATTGTCTGGCACGGAAACGGACGTCTCCTACTTGACGCCGCTCCCGTATTCTAACGGCCCACTCGACCGCGCTTCCAATCAAAAAAGTGGATGGAGACAATCAGAATTTGAATTGGGCCCGAATCTTGTCCATTCGGCGGCGTCAGTTTCTCGGCGTCAATTCCTCAACAAGGAAATGACCAGCCCGCCCAACACGATGAGGCTGCCGCCAAGGAGAATGCCGGCGGTCGGCTTTTGCCCGAACGCCAACCAGTTGATGGCTTGCGCGACCAGGAAAAAGAACACGATGTAAACG
>DATFZA010000682.1:0-2686 GCA_035314765.1 Bryobacteraceae bacterium | reverse complement strand
GCTTTCAGTTTCTCGCCGCCGGCCATTCCCGGCGTCGGCACATCCGGAGGCTTTACCTTCATTCTCGAAGACCGGTCTGGCGCGGACGTCAAATTTCTTTCCGACAATCTCAACAAATTCATGGCCGCGGCCCGCAAACGGCCGGAGATCGGCGCCATCAACACTACCTTCCTGCCGAGCGTGCCGCAGCAATTTGTGATGGTCGACCGCGACAAGGTGATCAAGCAAGGAGTGGCGATCAACGACGTGTACCGCACCATCCAGGCTTTTATGGGCGGCCTGTTCGTGAACTACTTCAACCGATTCGGCCGGCAATGGCAGGTGTACGTCGAGGCCGAGGGCGACTATCGCACCAAGCCTGAGAATGTCGGCCAGTTTTATGTGAGAAACGCGGCGGGTGAGATGGTCCCGTTATCCGCCCTGACCCGGTTTGAATCCCGCAATGGCCCTGAGTTCACTATGCGCTTCAACGAATACCGGTCCGCGCAACTGAACGGCAGCTCGGCGCCAGGCTACAGCACGAACCAGGGGATGAAAGCCTTGGAAGAGGTTTTTGCGCAGACGATGCCGGCGGAGATGGGCTACGATTATTCGGGCATCTCATTCCAGGAGAAGAAGGCGCAGGAAGGCGTATCGTCGTCGGTCATTTTCGGATTCTCGCTACTGTTCGTGTTTCTGATTCTGGCCGCGTTGTACGAGAGCTGGAGCCTGCCCTTCAGCGTTCTGCTGAGTACGCCGGTGGCGGTGTTTGGCGCATTCGCTGTTTTGTGGCTTCGCCGGACTCTGCTCGGCTACTTTGCGCCGCCCTACATGATCCAAATCGAAAACGACGTTTACTCGCAAATCGGTTTGGTGATGTTGATCGGCCTGGCCGCTAAGAACGCGATTCTCATTATCGAGTTCGCCAAGGACGAATTCGAGAAAGGAAAACCTCTGGCGGAGGCAGCGCTCGAAGGCGCCCGGCTGCGCCTGCGGCCGATTCTGATGACCTCGTTCGCGTTCATTCTGGGCTGCGTACCGTTGTGGACCGCCAGCGGGGCGGGCGCGGTTGCCCGGCAAATCATGGGGACGACGGTAATCGGCGGCATGCTGGCGGCAAGCGGCATCGGCATCTTCCTGATTCCGGCGATCTTTGTTTTGGTGGAGAAGGTTTCAGGAGCGGCCGCCGCCCAAACACGCCCGGCTCTGCTACCGCGACAACCTCTGCCGGGAGAGGGAGATTGAGTATGCGCAGGCTCCTGATTTTGCTGGCGAGTCTTGCTCTATTAGTAGGTTGCACCGTCGGCCCGAACTACCGACGTCCCACAGTTGCGGTTCCGGAGACCTTTCGCGCGCCGGAGCCCCTGCCGCCGGGGGAGGCCTCCTCCGTGGCCGACCTCAAATGGTTTGAAGTCTTCCAGGATGAAAAACTCCAGGAACTGATTCGCATGGCGCTGCAGCGGAATTACGACCTGCGCGACGCGGTGGCGCGTGTGGAAGAGGCGCGCGGCAATCTGGGAATCGTCCGGTCGAATCAGTTTCCGCAATTTGCGGCAGGAGGCAGCGTGCAGATCAACCGTCTCTCGCGTGACGCCGAGACGCCCATACCGAAGGAACTGCTTGCTTCGCAGAACCGCAATTTTGGAACGGCCGCTCTGCAGTTGCTGTCGTTCGAGATCGATATTTGGGGCAAGCTCAGGCGCGCGACCGAGTCTGCGCGAGCCAGCCTCTTGAGCGCCGAGGAAAACCGCAAGGCCGTGGTGACTACGCTGGTCAGCGACGTGGCCACCGCTTACCTGACACTGCGGGAATTGGACTACGCGCTCGAGATTTCGCAGCGCACTCTCAAGAGCCGGGAGGAGTCCCTGACATTGACCAAGCAGCGGCAAACCGGAGGAGTGGCGACGTTGCTCGATCTCCGTCAGGCCCAACAACTGGTATTCACGGCGGCGGAAACTATTCCGGCCCTGGAACAACAGATCGAGGCGCAAGAGGATCAGATCAGCCTCTTGCTGGGGGAAAACCCCCGTAGCGTGCCGCGCGGACGGGGCCTCACCGAACAGGGCTTCGCTCCACAGATTCCGGCCGGGTTGCCCTCGGCTTTGCTGGAACGCCGCCCGGACATCCGAGCCGCGGAGCAGGACTTAGTGGCGGCGAATGCCCAGATTGGCGTGGCGCGGGCTGCGTACTTCCCGGAGGTGAGCCTGAGCGGATCACTGGGCGGAGCGAGTACGCAATTAACCAGTCTGTTCAGTGGAGCAAACACCCTGTGGAATCTGGCTCCGCAGGTCGCCCAGCCCATCTTCACAGCGGGCCGGCTGAAGTCGACGGTGCGGGTCGCGCAGGCCGAACGCGAGCGCGCTCTGATCCAATACGAGAAAACGATTCAAACGGCGTTCACGGAAGTGGCCGACGCCCTGAGCGCTCATCAGCGGGTGCGCGAGAGCCGCGAACAGCAGGAGTTTCTCGAGTCCGCGCTGGTAGACCGCGTGCGGCTGGCGTACCTGCGCTACCACGGCGGCGTGGACACGCAGCTCAACGCGCTGGACGCCGATCGCGACCTGTTTCAAGCTCAGTTGGATCTGGCCCAGCTTCGACTACAGGAAACGTTGACCGTAGTGCAGCTCTATAAGGCGCTGGGCGGAGGCTGGCAGTAAGGGCGCCAGCCCCAGCGCGTTGCCAGGTTGAAACCTATTTCGCTGCCAAG
>DATFZA010000681.1:0-23547 GCA_035314765.1 Bryobacteraceae bacterium | reverse complement strand
CCAATCGTTGGCCCCTTGCTGGGAGGCGTGATTGGGGGCGGCGTTTACGATTTGTGCATACGCAGGTATCTGGCGCCGGCTGCATGAAGAAGTCCGCAGGAGGCGGTGGTGGAGGCTACAATCTGGGGCCTAGGAGCGCGGACCTACCTGACCGTCTACGAGAATGAGGGTTACGACGGACGCTCAATCCCTTCTTTCGGTGATGAGTCGAGGCCGATCTCTCGAGAAGCCGGATCCTTTCCTCCGTATTAAGTTCCGGCGGGTACGCGCAGTCGGTCTTCATATTCTCATCACACTGCGAGAAAGTGCAATCCCCAGCCATCTTTCAATTACCCAGATTTCTAGGTTTTTCTCATTCGGCGCAACCCCTCCCCCGAACTTCTTGGCCTAAGTAACCCAAGTGTTGCGCGCGTTCACCCAGAATTCCGATAATTTGACTCGAGGAGCGCATGAGAGTCAGGGCAGGGCGTTCAAGTTCCTGCCCGGCTATCGTGTAATTTATGCCTAGCCTTCACGTCGCCAGCCAAACGGCCAAAGCCGTGATCGAAGCTGTTTGACCCTCTCTTCAGTAGTCTGCAATCCAATGTGGCCTTAGTACCGATGTGATTAGAGGGGCTTATGGACCTACGTGGGTGGGTCAGGTGGCCCAACTCTGAGAGGTCATCATTGGAAACACGGCAGTTTGTCGAATGGCGCTGTATCTGCCTCCTCTAATTAGAGGTAGGACTGATGACACCAGTGCAGTTGGCCGGAGGGCCGGGCCAAGTGGGGCTCGACAAAACGACCCTGGAATTGAGCTTGAAATCCATTCAGGAATTTGCCAAGGATCGACTGCCGGACCAAAAGCTCATAGCCTTGGATGCCCGCGACGAATGCCCTATAGAGATTGTACGGGGCATGTGTGGAGCGGAGTTGGGCATTCAGCTCCTGTTCATTCCGGAAGCCTTCGGTGGAATGGGCGGGGGTGCCTTTGACATGTACCGCGTATGCGAAGAGATGGCACGCATTGATCTGGGAATCGCCACCAGCGTGCTAGCCACGTTCCTGGGCAGTGACCCGATTAATGTCGGGGCCACGCCGGAGCAAAAGAAGTATTGGCTGACCCGGATCGCGGATGAAGGATTGCTGTTCGCCTACGGCGCCACCGAACCGGCAGCCGGAAGCGACCTGGCGGCCCTGCGCACCAAGGCCGAGCGCGTCATGGAAGCCGGACGCGAGGACGGACGCATCGCCGGTTACCGAATCAGCGGAAGCAAACAATGGATCAGCAACGGGGGGATAGCCGACGCTTACTCGATTTTGGCCAACGCACCCGGGGGGCCGAGTTGGTTCATTGTGGAAAAGGGCGTACCGGGTTTCACCCAGGGCAAGCCTGAAGACAAGCATGGCATCCGGCTGAGCAACACAGCGGCGCTTTCGCTGGACGAGGTTTATGTGGATGCCGACCGGTTGATCGGTGGCGAAGAAGGCCTGGGATTGAACCAGGCACAGGCCGTGTTCGGCTATACGCGTCTGACGGTGGCGGCGTTCGGTCTGGGCGGCGGCTGGGCCGCGCTCGATCGGGCGATTCCCTATTCCACCGACCGCATCCAAGCCGGTTCACCGCTCTCGGAGAAGCAGGGATACACCCATAAGCTGATCGTCCCGCACGTGGCGCGCCTGGAGGCCGGCCGCGCCTTCATCGAAGAAATCGCCGAACGGATCGACGCCGGTGAGGGAAGCCTGAACACCGAAGGCGCCATCGCCAAATACCTGGCGACGGAGGCCGGCAATCTGGCGGCAGACGCTAGCATCCAGGCACTCGGCGGATACGGCTACACGCACGAATTCATGATCGAGAAGATCAAGCGCGACGTGCGCATTACCACCATCTACGAGGGCACCTCCGAAATCATGGAGATGACCATCAGCCGCGATCGCTGGCAGTTGCACATGAAAACGCGCGGGCAGCACTATCACGAACAAGCCCGCGCTCTCGAAGCACTGCAATCCCTCCATCCAGGTGTAGGTGCGAACATCGTGGCGCTGGCGTTGCACGCTTTGGCCGAAGTGATGGAGAAAGCCCGTCTCGGACGACTGACCCGGTACCAACATGTTCTGCTGCGCCTGGGTGAGCTGATTGCTTACGCTGAGTGCGCGGCTAGCCTGTGCCGCCGCGCCGCTCGTCTGTCTGAAGGCAAGGCGCATGAAAAGGCCCATCGCAGATTCGACGCGAAGGCACTGGCAGCCTTGAGCCGGGTTTTTGCGCGCGAGGCCGCCAGCAAGGTGGCTGAAGAGGGATTACGGTTGGCAGTCGGGGCCGGCGGCGTGAGCGATACGGACATCGCGGCCTTCGAAGCGAGTTTGGGACTGCCGGCGGTCCACGGCGCGCAGGCGGGCCTGATCTCCGACATGGATTACATAGCCGACGTACTTTACGGCCGCGCGGCGAAGCCTGCGTCCGCCTAGTTTTTTTGACAGGAGTTTTATCATGGAAAACACCGCTGATCGAGCAATCGCGATTGTAGGGGCCGGGGCAGTTCTGCCCGATGCCCCGAACGTGCTCACCTTTTGGGAAAACGTAAAGAACGGCCGCTACAGTATCAGCGAGGTTACGCCCGACCGTTGGGACCCTGCGCAATATTACGATGCCGACCACAGCGCGCCGGACAAGACTTATTCAAAGATCGGTGGCTGGGTGCGCGAGCACGTCTGGGAGCCGATGAAGTGGCGCATCGGCATCCCGCCGCGCGTCGTCGACTCGATGGATGACGGGCAAAAATGGGCCATCTCTTGCACCAGGGAAGCGCTGGAAGACTACGGTTACCCGAAGCGAACGCTCGATCTCGATCGAACCGCCGTGATCGTCGGAAATTCCATGGCCGGGGAAAGACACTATCTCACTTCGCTGCGCGTGCACTTTCCCGAGTACGCCCACGAGCTGGAAGAATCCGCCAGTTTCGCCGCGTTGCCGGCGGCGGTACGTCGCGACATCCTCCGCGAATTCCACCGCCGGATCGGCCAGCGCCTTCCCGAAATTACGGAAGACACCATGCCCGGCGAATTGAGCAGTTGCTTGTCAGGCCGCATCGCCAACGTCTTCAACCTGCATGGGCCCAATTTCGTGGTGGACGCCGCGTGCGCCTCAACCATGGCCGCAATCACTTCGGCGATAGAGGGTCTACTAGAAAACGATTACGATGTGGCGATCGCCGGCGGCATCGACCGCAACATGGGCGCACCCACCTTTATCAAGTTCTGCAAGATCGGAGCGCTCTCCGCCACCGGCATTCGTCCCTTCGCCGAGGGAGCGGATGGTTTCGTGATGGGCGAAGGCGCCGTGCTTCTTATGCTGAAGCGGCTGGCCGATGCGGAGCGCAACGGGGACAACATCTACGCCGTGCTGCGAGGCATTGGGGGGGCGAGCGACGGGAAGGGGAAAGGTATCACTGCGCCCAACCCTGTTGGCCAGAAATTGTCCATCGAGCGCGCCTGGCGGAATGCCGGGTTATCGCCCGCTACCGCAACTTTGATTGAAGGTCACGGCACATCCACGCCCGTGGGTGACCTGGTGGAGGCGCAAAGCCTGGCGGGAGTGCTCAGCAGTTATCAACTCCCCCGCGGCTCCGTGGCGCTCGGCTCGGTCAAATCGAACATCGGGCATCTCAAATCGGCCGCCGGCGCCGTTGGATTGCTAAAGACGGCCCTGGCGCTTCGCGATAAGGTACTGCCTCCCAGCCTGCATTGCGAGCATCCGAGTCCGAATATCGATTTTGACCATTCCCCGCTAAGTGTTAATACCGAACTGAGACCATGGACCGTTCCGGCGGACAGCGTGCGGCGCGCCGGCGTGAGCGCCTTTGGTTTTGGGGGCACCAATTTCCACGCTGTTCTCGAAGAATACATTCCTCATCGGCTAAACGGCAATGGGAAGCGGCAGATCGCGGTTAGCGTGACGGGTCCGGCCGTCGCGGAGGTTGCTTCTGGTGCCTCGATCGTTGCTTCCGGCGTCTCCAGCTTTGCTTCCGGCGTCTCGGGCGTTGCTTCCGGCGTCTCGGGCGTTGCTTCTGGCGTCTCGGGCGTTGCTTCTGGCGTCTCGAGCGTTGCTTCTGGCGTCGCGGAGGTTGCTTCCGCTGTCTCGGGCGTTGGCTCTGATGCGCCCGGCCGCAAAGCGCCGTTGCGCGGCGCGTTGCTGATCGGCGCCCAATCGGAATCCGGCTTGGCGGAACGGCTGCGTTCGGTACAGAAGGACGCCGAAGCGGGCCGCGCGCCAGCGATATCGGCGCCGGCTGAATCGGACCTGCGCGCGCCTGAACGCCTGGCGATCGATTATGCCGACGCCGTCGACTTGGCGGACAAATCGGCGAAGGCGCTCAAGGCGCTGGCGGCGAACCAACCGGCGGTGTGGAAGGCTTTACGTCCGCAAGGAATCTTCCGTGGTCATGGTCCCGCGCCCAAAGTGGCTTTTCTCTATACGGGCCAAGGCTCGCAGTATGTCAACATGCTGAAGTCATTGCGCGCGCTGGAACCGATCGTCGCCCAGACTTTCGCCGAAGCAGACCGCGTCATGACCCCGTTGCTCGGCAAGCCGCTCAGCGACTTCATCTTTGTGGATCAAGGCGACGCCAGCGCGGTCGCCAAGGCCGAAGAGGATCTGCGCCAAACCGCCATCACGCAACCGGCTGTCCTTGCGGCCGACATGGCGCTCACCCGGCTCCTCGCCGCTTACGGAATTCAGCCCGAAATGACCATGGGACATAGCCTGGGCGAATACGGAGCACTGATCGCGTCCGGCGCACTTCCTTTCGAGGACGCCTTGGAAGCCGTCAGCGCCCGCGGGCGTGAAATGACGCGCGTGTCGGTGGCAGACAACGGAAAGATGGCAGCCGTGTTTGCGCCGCTCGATGAAATCGAGCGAATTCTGAAGACGATCCAGGGTTATGTGGTGATCGCCAATATCAACAGCGAGCGCCAGGCGGTTATCGGCGGCGCGACCAGGGCCGTGGAGCAAGCCTCGGAAGTTCTGCAGAAAGCAGGCTACGAGGTGGTGCCGTTGCCGGTCAGCCACGCTTTCCACACGTCGATTGTGGCTCCGGCGAGCGAACCGCTTCGGCAAGTGCTGCGGCGCCTGCGTCTTCAAAGCCCAAGCCTGCCCATCGTCGCGAATGTTAATGGCGAGTTTTATCCCACGGGCGCGGACGCTGTGCCACAGATGTTGGATATTCTCGGGCGGCAGATCGCCTCTCCCGTGCAGTTTGTCAAGGGCCTCCGCAAGCTGTACGATTCCGGCGTCCGCGCCTTCGTGGAAGTCGGCCCGAAAAAGGCGTTGCAGGGATTTGTCGATGACGTGCTGGGCGGGCGCGAGGATGTGGTTGCACTTTTCACCAATCATCCGAAAGTCGGCGATGTCGCATCCTTTAACCAGGCGTTGTGTGGTCTTTACGCAGCAGGGTTAGGCGCCGGGCAAGCTGGTGAGGCGGCCGATGTACCGCTGGCTAACGCGCGCGGCGCGGAAGCGCCGATTGTCAACGCGGAACAGCAGACCAGCCAGCCTGCGAACCCAGTTCCGGAACCGCCCGCCGAGGTCAAGATTGGCGAACCCGCATCGGCGCAACTGGGCGACGATCGTTACATCGCACTCGGCCGTTTGCTGGCCGATGTTCTCGATCGGGGCTGGCAGATTTATCACGGGCCGAACGGGGCCTCGACCGGGCGTCCGGTGACCATAACTGGAGCGGCCTTGGGTCTGCCTGGAACCGGGCACATCTTCGATGATGCCAACGTCAGCCGCATTCTGCGCGGCGAGCAATTCATTGCTGCGATCCCAGCGCGTTTCCGGCGCGCCATGCTAGACAAACACATCACGCGCCTGGTCAAGAGCGACAACGGAGGACCAACTTTCGAGACTATTGACAGCGTGGCGGACGTGATCAAGCTGGCCGGCCGCGGGGCCGCTTTCGATCTGGAGAAGGAATTCGGCGTTTCCGCCGATCGCTTGCCGGCGCTGGATCGCGTCACTCAGCTGGCCATCGGGGCCGGGCTCGACGCCCTGCGTGATGCAGGCATTCCATTGGTGATGCGTTATAAAACCACCAGCAAAGGCACGCAGTTGCCGGACCGGTGGGGATTGCCCGACGCTCTCCGAGACGACACTGGTGTGATCTTCGCATCCGCGTTCCCTGGCTACGACTCCTTTGCCGAAGAGGCCTCGCGCTACTACGAGGACCGCGCGCACCGAGAGCAGTTGGCCATGCTGCAGGACTTGCGCACCAGGCTGGCGGAGGCCAATGGCCATTCCGCCCCGATACACGAACTCGACAAGCGCATTGATGAGTTGCGCACCAACGGGAAAACGCCGTATGTCTTGGACCGGCGCTTCCTATTTAGAATTCTTCCGATGGGGCATTCGCAATTCGCTGAATTCATCGGTGCCCGCGGTCCCAATACGCACGTTAATGCCGCGTGTGCCAGCACTACGCAAGCTGTCGCCGTAGCGGAAGACTGGATTCGTGCCGGACGCTGCCGCCGCGTGATCGTGGTCGCGGCGGACGATATCACTTCCGATCACCTGATCGAATGGATGGGCGCAGGCTTCCTGGCCAGCGGAGCGGCAGCCACCGACGAAGTGGTGGAAGAAACCGCCCTACCGTTCGACCGCCGGCGGCACGGCATGATCATTGGCATGGGCGCCGCCGCCTTGGTGGTAGAGAGCGCGGATGCCGCGCGCGAACGCGGAATCCGGCCAATCTGCGAAGTGCTGAGTGCGGTGACGGCCAATAGCGCTTTCCACGGCACTCGTCTGGATGTCCAGCATATCTGCCAAGTAATGGAGCGCCTGGTGGCCCAGGCCGAAGAGCGCAGCGGCATTTCGCGGCAGCAGCTAGCCCGGCAGATGGCTTTCGTTTCCCACGAAACTTACACGCCCGCGCGGGGCGGCAGTGCAGCGGCGGAGATCCACGCGTTGCGGCAGGTGTTCGGGGAAGACGCGGATCGGATCGTGATCGCCAATACCAAGGGCTTCACCGGCCACGCCATGGGCGCCGGCATTGAAGATGTCGTCGCGGTAAAAGCCTTGGAAACGGGATGCGTGCCACCCGTAGCCAACTTCAAAGAAGTGGATCCCGAGTTGGGCGTACTGAACTTGTCGAAAGGCGCCGTCTATCCTATCGAGTACGCGTTGCGCTTGGGCGCCGGGTTTGGGTCGCAAATCAGCATGACACTTTTGCGCTGGGTGGCTACTAAGGATGGGCTTCGTCCCAAACCGAATGCATTGGGCTACTCTTATCGCATTGCCGATCCAACCGCCTGGAACGCTTGGCTAAGCCAGCTAACGGGCCATGGCGTGGCGGATCTGGAAATCGTTCACCGCACTTTGCGCGTGCGAGATTCCAGGACGCCGGCGCGCGTCACCGAAGTTGCTAAAGATTTTCAGCCCGCTCCCGCGCCGCCCACGCCGCCACAATCCGATACGGCTGGCGATCCGGTGAAGAAATCCGCGGCCCAAGCACCGGGCCCGCCGCAGGGTGTCGTCAAGGCGCCAGTCACGGACGAGTCAGTCGCGGACCGAGTCCTGGCGATTGTGACCGAGAAAACCGGCTACCCAAAGGACATGTTGGACTTGGATCTGGACTTGGAAGCGGATCTCGGCATCGACACCGTCAAGCAGGCGGAAATGTTCGCGGCGATTCGCGCGATCTACAACATTCCGCGTGATGAGAATCTCAAGCTGCGCGATTTTCCGACGTTGGCGCACGTGATTCGTTTCGCGACCGACAGGCGGCCCGGCGTCGCGGCTCCGGCTCCAGAGCCGGTCGCCGTCCTACCAGCCAAAGACGAGTCAGTCGCGGACCGAGTGCTGGCGATCGTAACCGAGAAAACCGGCTATCCGAAGGACATGCTGGAGTTGGATCTGGACTTGGAAGCAGATCTCGGCATCGATACCGTCAAGCAGGCGGAAATGTTCGCGGCGATCCGCGAGATGTACAACATTCCCCGCGACGAGAATCTCAAGCTGCGCGATTTTCCCACTTTGGCGCATGTGATTCGTTTCGCGTCCGACAGGCGGCCCGGCGTCGCGGCCGCACCCGCCGCACCCGCCGCACCCGCCGCGGACGACTCAGTTGCAGACAGGGTGCTGGCGATTGTGACGGAGAAAACCGGCTACCCAAAGGACATGTTGGACTTGGATCTCGACTTGGAGGCCGATCTCGGCATCGACACCGTCAAACAGGCGGAAATGTTCACGGCGATCCGCGAGATGTACAACATTCCACGCGACGAGAATCTCAAGCTGCGCGATTTTCCCACTTTGGCGCATGTGATTCGTTTCGCGACCGAGAGACGGCCGGGTGTCGCGGCCGTGGCCCCGGCCCCCGCCGCGGACGACTCAGTTGCAGACAAAGTCCTTGCGATTGTGACGGAGAAAACCGGCTATCCAAAGGACATGCTGGATTTGGATCTGGACTTGGAAGCAGATCTCGGCATCGATACCGTCAAACAGGCGGAAATGTTCACGGCGATCCGCGAGATCTACAACATCCCGCGCGATGAGAATCTCAAGCTGCGAGATTTCCCTACATTGGCGCACGTCATCCGTTTCGCGTCCAACAGGCGGCCCGGTGTCGCGGCCGCAGCTCCGGCGCCCGTCGCGCGCCCCGTCCTCGCCAGTTTGGACGCAACAAATAGCATCCCACGCCGCGTGCCGGTACCTAAACTGCGTCCGCCGCTCGGTATGTGTAAGCCAACCGGCGTGACGCTCGGGCCAGGGGGCCGCGTGATCGTCATGGCGGACAAAGGCGCCGTAGCGGAAGCTCTGACTGGGCGGCTACGGACGCTGGGCGTGGAAGTCCTTCGAATCGACGATGCGCCGCAGGCCGATGCGCTGGCCAAGCGCCTCGAGAGCTGGCTGGTTGCCGGTCCGGTGCAGGGAATCTATTGGCTGCCGGCGCTGGACGATGAGGGAAAACTCAGGGATATGGACCTGACCACTTGGCGTGAAGCAATGCGCGTGCGCGTGAAATCGCTTTATGCGACTATGCGAATTCTATACGAGCAGATCGCGCAGCCGGGCACGTTCCTGGTCTCGGCCACGGTGCTCGGCGGGCAGCACGGCTACGATGACGCCGGAGCACTGGCCCCGCTGGGCGGCGCGGTGACGGGCTTCACCAAAACCTATAAGCGGGAGCGGTTGGACGCCCTCGTCAAAGCAGTGGACTTCGCGCCGCAGGCCGCGGCGCCGGAAATCGCCGAAATCCTGGTCCAGGAGACCCTGCGCGACCCCGGCGCGCTCGAGATCGGCTACAAAGGCGGGCTGCGATGGACCGTGGGTCTGGAAGAACAGCCTGCAGCGAACGGCCTGCCAGGTCTGGCGCTGGACAAAGACACCGTCTTTCTGATCACCGGCGCGGCAGGCAGCATCGTTTCCGCCATCACCGCCGATTTGGCTGCCGCTTCCGGCGGCACGTTCTACCTGGTCGATCTGGTGCCGGAGCCGAATCCGAACGATCCCGACCTCAAGCGCTTTATGAGCGACAAAGAGGCTCTTAAGCGCGACTTGTTCGCTCGCATGCAGGCGAGTGGCGAGCGCGCAACGCCGGCGCGGATTGAAAAGGAGCTGGCCGCTCTGGAACGGGCGCAGGCCGCCCGGAGCGCGATCGACGCGGTGCGCGCGGCGGGCGGAACGGCCTACTACTTCAGCGTCAACCTAATGGATCCGGCCGCCGTGGACAAAGTCATCCAACAAGTGCGGGAGCGCAACGGTCGCATCGACGTGCTGCTGCACGCCGCCGGCATGGAACGCAGCCACTTTCTGCGCGATAAGGACGCGCGCGAATTCGACCTGGTCTTCGACGTGAAGAGCGACGGCTGGTTCAATCTTCTGCATGCCATAGGCGAAATGCCCTTGGGCGCCACAGTGGCGTTCAGTTCGGTGGCTGCTCGCTTCGGCAATGCAGGACAGGCGGACTACAGTTCCGCCAACGACTTGCTGTGCAAGATAACGTCCAGCTTCCGCACCACCCGGCCAGCCACCCGAGCCATCGCCATTGATTGGACGGCCTGGGGCGGTATCGGTATGGCCATGCGCGGCTCTATCCCCAAAATGATGGAACTGGCCGGCATAGATATGCTGGCGCCCGAAGCGGGGATTCCACTGGTCCGCCGCGAACTGACGGCGGGAGGGACGCGTGGCGAAATTGTGGCCGCCCAGCGTCTCGGGATTTTACTGAATGAATGGGACGCTACCGGCGGACTGGATAGCACTACCGGCGGACTGGATAGCACCGGCGCGGAAGTGCGCGGACCAATGATCGGCAAGCTCGCGGGCATGGGTATTCAGTCTGGCCTCACCATCGAAACGACCCTCGATCCGGCCGTTCAACCGTTCTTGCACGATCATCAGATCGACGGCACGCCGGTACTGCCCGGCGTCATGGCCGTCGAGGCATTTGCGGAGGCAGCGCTCTGCGTTCTTCCCGGCTGGTACGTCGAAAGCGTCGAGGACGTCAAGTTCCTCTCGCCGCTGAAGTTCTACCGGAACGAGCCGCGTAAGGTGACCATCGAGCTGCTGGTTCATCTCGACGGCGACACGGTGGTGACGGATTGCCGCTTGACTAGCAGTCGCACACTGCCAAATCGCACCGAGCCGCAAATAACCACGCACTTCACCGGCCGCGTCCGGCTAACGAAACAACGGCCGATCGCGCGGACGGCGCCTGCCCCTGGCGCGCCGGCCGGATCCATCCGTGACGCCGCCCGCATATATCGCCTCTACTTCCACGGACCAGCGTATCGCGTGCTGGAGCGGGGTTGGCGGGATGGAAACCGGATGGTCGGCCAGATGGCTGCGGGCTTGCCCACCGATCACGAGCCCTCCGGACAGCCGATATTTATGGCGCCGCGACTGCTGGAGTTGTGCTTTCAGACCGTGGGGCTGTGGGAGTTGGACGTCCGTGGCCGAGCCGGTTTGCCCGAGTACATTCAACAAGTCTCGGTGTGCCGCGCGCCGGAGCTGGCGGAAGGGCCGTTGTATGCCGTGGTCACTCCCGATCCGGAGCATGACAGCTTCGATGCGGACGTCGTGGATACGGCGGGAAACGTTTATGTGCATTTAAGCGGCTACCGGGCAGTGGCACTGATCAACGGCGTAAATGCCGAGCCCGCGCAAGAACGGCAGGCTGTACTGGTCTAACCTTATGCGGCGCGAATTCCAACGCGTAGCGATTGTCAACCGCGGAGAAGCCGCGATGCGCTTCATCCACGCCGCTCGTGAATTCAATCAGGAGCATGGGACGGCGTTGTGCACGATCGCTCTCTTCACCGATCCCGACCGCCATGCCATGTTCGTCCGGGAAGCGGACGAGGCGGTGTCTCTAGGTGAAGCGCAGATCATCGACCCTGACACCCATCAGGCCAAAAGCAGTTACGTCGACTATGGCCGGCTGGAACGGGCGTTGGTGGCCGCGCGCGCGGAGGCAGCGTGGGTGGGATGGGGTTTCGTGGCCGAGCACGCCGAATTTGCGGACCTTTGCCGCGATCTCGGCATCGTGTTCATTGGTCCGGATGGTGAGGTAATCCGGCGGCTGGGCGACAAGATCACCTCGAAACGCATGGCCGAGGAGGCTCGGATCCCGGTGGCTCCTTGGAGCGGCGGGCCGGTGGAAACGCTCGCGGATGCCTGGCGCCATGCCGAGCGGCTAGGCTATCCGCTGCTGATCAAGGCCACGGCCGGAGGCGGCGGTCACGGGATTCGGCGGGTGCGTTCTCCGAGCGACCTCGAGAAAGCCTTTGAGAGCGCCCGCGCCGAGGCGTTCAAGGCCTTCGGCAACCCGACCGTTTTCCTCGAGCAATTGGTGCTGGGTGCGCGCCACGTGGAGGTCCAAATCATCGCCGACGATTACGGGACGACCTGGGCGGCCGGCGTGCGCGATTGCACTATCCAGCGCCGTCACCAGAAGATCCTCGAAGAAGCGCCCTCGCCGGTCCTCTCTCCGGAGCAGGATGAGGCGCTGCGCGAAGCGGCAGTGCGATTGAGCCAAGCAGCGGGCTATCGCAACGCCGGCACCGTCGAATTCCTGTACCAACCGGAAACCCGCGGCCTTTCATTCATGGAGATGAACACCCGGCTGCAGGTGGAACATCCCGTGACGGAGTGCACCACCGGGCTCGATCTTGTCAAGCTTCAGATTCATGTCGCGCGTGGTGGCCGTCTGGAAGGTTCGGCTCCGCGTACGACCGGTCATGCCATTGAGGTACGGCTGAATGCCGAAGACCCGGACAACGGTTTTGCGCCGGCTCCGGGCGTCATCGAGCGATTCAGGATACTGACGGGGCCCGGCGTGCGTGTTGACACGGGTGTGGCGGAAGGCGATACGGTCCCGGCCGAGTTCGACTCGATGATCGCCAAAATCATCGCCTACGGCCAAACCCGCAAAGAAGCGCTGGCCCGATTGCAGCGGGCGTTGCGCGAGAGCGTGGTCGTTATTCGGGGCGGCGCCAGTAACAAATCTTTCCTTCTGGAATTGCTGAACCGCGCCGAGGTGCGGCGCGCGGAAGCAGATATCGGATGGATGGACCGGCTGGCGGCGAGCGGCGAGCACGTCTCCAGGCATTACGCGGATGTGGCTCTCCTGCAGGCGGCGATCGAAGTGTACAACGCCGAGTTGGCCGTGGAGCAAACGCAGTTCTATGCCGCGGCCGTGCGCGGACGGCCGCACGTCAGCAGCGAGTTGGGACGGATCGTGGAATTGCGCTACCGGGGGAACTCCTACTCACTGATGGTTTCGCGTCTCGGTCCCCAGCAATACCGCGTGGAGGTGGATGGATCGCGCATCGAAGCCGAAATCGATCGTCTGGGTCAGTTCGAATACTGGTTCACCAGCCTGGGACGGCGCTTCCGTATCGTCTCCGTGTTCCAAGGACTGAATTACCGGATCGAAGTGGATGGCGTGTCGCACCGAATCGATCGCGATGACGGCGCGGTGCATGCGCCATCGCCGGCGGTAGTCGTTTCTATTGCCGTGAAACCGGGCGACATGGTCTCTATGGGTGATCCCTTGGTGGTGCTGGAGGCCATGAAAATGGAGATGCAGGTTGTCGCTCCATTCTCGGGAAGAATCCGGAAGGTGATGATCATACCCTACGTGCAGGTTGACGCTGGCGCCTCACTCGTGCAGATCGAATCCACTCCGGCCGGCGCTGCCGCGGCCGACACGGAGCGGGTAGTTTTTGGCGCTTCGCTCGCCTCCAACGAAAATCGGGAGACCATTCCGGCTCCGTGGCGCCAAAACCTCAAGGAACTCCGCCAACTCATGTTGGGTTTTGATGTCGGCCCTGTGCGTACAACCGAGCTGATCGCGGAATGGAGCCAGTTTGATGTAGGCCCAGCGAGTAAAGACGAGATCACCCGTGGCGAAGACGAGATTTTGAACATCTTCGTGGACATATGTTCTTTATTCCAGAGTCAACCGGACGTGGAGGATTCAACCAGCGGGGAAGGCCCCAGCGCCGAAGCCCACCTTTTTTCCTACCTGCGCGCGCTGGACACGCGTGGGGAAGGACTACCGGTGGCCTTTGTCGACGCACTGCGGCGCGCGCTGACTCACTACGGCGTGCGGACGCTGGACCGCTCGGCGGAACTTGAAGAGAGTTTGCTCTGGCTCTACAAATCGCACCAACGGGTGGAGCAGCAACTAGCGCCCGTCCTGGGAGTGCTCGAGCGGCGTCTGGAGCAGGCCGAAACTTTGGCGTCCCACGCCGAGGAATCCTTCCGGGCGCTGCTCGACCGGATGATCGCCGTGGCCCGCGGACTCTTTCCGGCTGTCAGCGACCTGGCCCGGGAGGTGCGCTACCGTTGCTTCGATCAACCGCTGTTCGATCGGGCGCGGGCGCGGATCTACGCGCAAGTGGACGAGCACTTGGACTATATTGCCGCCCATCCGGATGCCGCCGGCCGGCGCGGAAGAATGCACGAGCTGGTGGAGTGCCCGCAACCGCTCGCGACCCTCTTCTTACGGCGGTTTGCGAACGCGGATTCGGCGTTGCGCCAATTCATGTTGGAGGCGCTGACCGGGCGCTACTACCGGATTCGAACGCTCAAGGAATCCCGCTGCCTGGACCTGGACGGGCAAGGTCTTGTATCGGCCGAGTTCGATCAGGAGGGCAAGCGGATTCATGTCTTCACCACACATGCCGAGTATTCACAACTCCTGAGCGCGGCCCGCGCAGTTTTTCCTCTGCTGGAGCAAGTGCCGCAAGATCACGACATCGTCATCGATTTCTATGCTCAGTCTTTGCAGCCGCTAGGCGATCCGGAGACTACCCAGCAGGAAGTTCACGCCCTGCTCAACCGAACTGGCTTTCCTCGCCCGGTGCGGCGCATTCTGGTGGCGATCGCCGGCCCGGATGGCGGCCACGGCATGAGCGCGATGCAGCATTTCACTTTTCGCCCCAGCGGCGGCGCCCTGGTGGAAGACAAGATTGTACGCGGTCTCCATCCCATGATGGCCAAACGGTTACAGTTGTGGAGACTCAAGAATTTCAAGTTGGAACGGCTACCATCGGTCGAAGATGTTTACCTGTACCGCGGCGTCGCCTACGACAACCCGAAAGACGAGCGGTTGCTGGCATGTGTGGAAGTACGCGACCTGACGCCCGTGCGGGATGAGCAGGGCCGGATCGTGCAATTACCGCATCTGGAAAGAATGTTTACGGAAGCGTTGGCCGGGATCCGGCTGTTTCAGTCGCGCCGCTCGCCGCAGGAGCGCCTGCACTGGAATCGGATACTGCTCTACGTGTGGCCCACGCTCAATCTCAAGCCGGATGAGATTCACGACATCGTACAGAAACTGGCGCCAGCGACCGAGGGACTTGGTTTGGAACAGGTGGTGCTGCGCGCCCGTGTTCCCAATCCGGATACCGGCGAGTTGCGCGAAATGGTTATCCGGATATCGACTCCGTCCGGCGCGGGCTTCCTCATTACTTTCCGGCCCGCCACCACTCTGCAGCCAATGAAACCGCTGTCCGAGTACCACCAAAAAGTCATCCGCATGCGCCGCCGCGGGCTCCTGTACCCTTACGAAATCGTCAAGACGCTGACGCCGGATCGGGAAGACATGCAGGCTGAATTCCCCCCCGGCGATTTCATCGAGCACGATCTCAACCCGGCCGGACGGCTCATTCCGGTGGATCGTCCGCATGGCCAGAATAAAGCCAACATCGTGGTTGGCATCATCCGTAACTTCACGAACAAGTATCCCGAGGGCATGCGGCGCGTTCTGCTGCTGGGAGATCCCAGCAAGGATTTGGGCGCGGTCGCCGAACCCGAATGCCGGCGTATCCTCGCAGCGCTGGATTTAGCCGGAGAGAACAGCTTACCGGTGGAATGGTTTCCGGTCTCAGCCGGTGCGAAGATTTCGATGGACAGTGGAGTGGAGAATATGGATTGGATCGCCCGCGTCCTGCGCCGCTTGATCGAGTTCACGCAGGCGGGCGGCGAGGTGAACCTGCTGGTTAACGGGATCAATGTCGGGGCGCAGCCGTATTGGAACGCCGAAGCCACCATGCTGATGCACACACGGGGCATTCTGGTGATGACGCCCAAAGCCTCGATGGTGCTCACCGGCAAGCATGCCCTGGACTACTCGGGCGGGGTCTCAGCCGAGGACAACCAAGGAATTGGCGGATACGATCGGATTATGGGGCCCAATGGGCAGGCGCAGTATTGGGCTCGCGACATCGATGAAGCATGCCATATTCTATTGCGCCATTATGAGCACACCTACATAGCGCCGGGCGAGCGATTCCCGAGACCAGCCGAGACCACCGATCCCATCGGGAGGGACGTGCGAACCTATCCCCACGCCAAAGGCGGGGAGGACGGTTTCGCCCTGGTGGGCGACATTTTCTCCGACGAGACCAACCCCGGCCGCAAGAAATCCTTCGATATTCGCAAAGTCATGCTAGCGGTTATCGATCAGGACCATCTTCCACTGGAGCGCTGGGCCGGCACGCGATCCGCCGAGACGGCGGTGATTTGGGATGCGCACTTAGGTGGCTACCCGGTTTGTCTGGCCGGCATCGAATCCCGGCCAGTGCCGCGAATCGGGTTTGTCCCCGCCGACGGGCCGAACGAATGGAGCGCCGGCACGCTCTTTCCGCTCTCTTCCCGTAAGGTGGCGCGCGCGATCAATGCGGCCAGCGGCAATCGGCCGATGGTGCTGCTGGCCAATCTGTCCGGATTTGACGGTTCGCCTGAATCGCTGCGCAAACTGCAGCTCGAGTACGGCGCCGAAATCGGCCGAGCCGTGGTGAACTTCAAAGGCCCGATGGTATTCTGCGTGATCTCCCGCTATCACGGGGGTGCTTACGTGGTTTTCTCGCAAGCGCTCAACGAACATCTCGAAGTGGCGGCGCTCGAAGGAACCTTTGCCTCCGTCATCGGGGGGGCGCCCGCGGCGGCCGTGGTATTCGCCAGTGAAGTCGAGAGCCGGACGCGTAAAGATGCCCGCCTGGAAGCTCTCGGCGAAGCCCTGGGCCAGGCAGCGGGCCTGGAGAAACGCCGTTTGCGCACCCAGTGGAACGAACTCTTCAAAGTCGTGCGCTCCGAGAAGCTGGGCGAAGTGGCGGACGAGTTTGACCGCGTGCATAGCGTTCAGCGAGCCCTCAGTGTAGGCGCGCTGCATCATATAATTCCGCCCGCGAATCTTCGGCCCTATCTCATCGATGCGGTGGAGCGCGGCCTTAAGAGGTATGCGGGTGTTGCGCTTCCGCCAGCGTTGAACTCTACGCTGGAGACTTCGCCCAAGGAGCGGGCGGCCAAGGTTTGATAACGCACTTGATCGACAAAACCCTGTTTGACAAAACCCGGCTACAAGACCCTGTTTGACAAAACAATGGATGTGTATTGGCTGGAACAGACCGAAGCCGATGTTCCCGCGGAAAACGATTGGTTACACGCGAGCGAAGCGGTCCGCCTGAATGGCCTGCGTTTTGCCAAGCGCCGCGCCGACTGGCGGCTAGGACGTTGGACCGCGAAACGCGCAGTGGCTGTCTCCCTGAATCTGCCCCTGGATCGTCAAGCTCTTGCGGGCATAGAAATACGTCCAGCGCCGTCCGGCGCGCCCGAGGTCTTTCTCGCCAATGCACCAGCCGACGCGACCATTTCACTCAGCCACCGCGAAGGCACGGCGGTCTGCGCGGTCGTGTTGGGCAGGGCGGCGTTGGGTTGTGATCTGGAAATGATCGAGCAGCATACCGATGCTTTTGTCGCCGACTATTTCACCATCGAAGAGCAAGACCTGGTTGCCCATGCTCCCGCTGCGGACCGGCTTCGCCTTTTGGCTCTCCTTTGGAGCGCGAAAGAGAGCACGCTCAAAGCGCTTCAAGAGGGGCTTCGGCTCGACACGCGTTCTGTGATCGTTAGCCCCGTTGATTACTACGATGGGTGCACCGATGCCTGGCATCGGTTGCGCGTCAGTGGGGCGAACGGTCAAGTCTTCCACGGCTGGTGGTGCCATACAGGCGATCTCTTGCGGACAATGGTCGCCGCCCCGCCACCTGTTGCGCCGATCCTCTTGAAGATCGCAACGGCCGCTTTAGTTTAGACGAGCGGACGCTGTCGCCGGCCGAATTCACCGGCGTGACTTTTGAAACGATCTGGCCGTTGGCTTCCGATTCCTTCTGCACCTGATGCCATTCATTCCTGCACCTTGCGCAAGGTGACCTCGTGGGTGACGTTGGGGCTGCGCACTACGATCTCCCGATAAGCGATCTGCAGGTCGTCTTCGGTCAGGGAGGTGTAGAACAGGCGGAGTGGATTTTTCTCGCACTCCCGCCGGGCCGCCATTTCCCGATCCAACTGACGTCGGGCCCGACGCGGAGATTGCCAGGAAAATGAGGCTTGCCCTGGAAATACTGTTTGGTCGTGCTAATGCTGGCCGTTCCTAAGATCGCTGCCGTCGTGAATGCGGCTCACACATTGCGGCCGAAGCCGAACCTCTAGCGCGAAAGCTTCTCTCCCATCTGCGCAAATTCGCGCACCCCGTGACCCAGGTACACTTGTCTTGGCCTGGCAATCTTCTGCTCCGGATCCCGGATCATTTCTTCCCACTGCGCCAACCACCCGGCTGTCCGGGGTATCGCAAACAGGACCGTGAACATCTCAGGCTGGAAGCCCATCGCTTGATACATAATCCCCGAGTAGAAATCGACGTTTGGATAGAGTTTGCGCTGGATGAAATATTCATCTTCGAGCGCGATCCTCTCCAACTCGAGCGCGATCTCCAATTTGGGATTCCGGCCAGTGACCTCAAAGACCTTCTCAGAGGTCCATTTGATGATCCGCGCGCGCGGATCGTAGTTCTTGTAGACCCTGTGGCCGAAGCCCATTAGTTTGCCATGGCCTTCTTTGACGCTCTTAATGAAGGCCGGGACGCGGTCTTTGGAGCCGATCTCATCGAGCATGTGCAGGACCTCTTCGTTCGCCCGGCCGTGTAAAGGTCCGGAGAGTGCGGCAGCGGCGCCGGCCACCGAAAGGTACGGATCGGTTTGCGCGCTGCCGATGCAACGCATGGTGTTCGTGCTGCAGTTTTGCTCGTGATCGGCATGCAGGATGAAAAGAATGTCCAGGGCGCGCGCCAACACCGGGTTGGCTACATACTTCGGCTCCACCATCTTCCACATCATGTTGAGAAAGTTCTCTGCGTAGCTGAGATCGTTATCGGGATAGATATAGGGGTAACCGAGGCTGTGGCGGTAGGCGTATGCCGCCAAGGTGGGCATCTTGGCGATCAGGCGAACGATCTGGAGTCTGCGCACCTCGGGATCCAGAACATTTTTTGCCTCCGGATAAGCTGTGGACAGGGCCGCTACTGCGCTGATCAGCATCCCCATCGGGTGTGCGTCGTGGCGAAAGCCTTCCAGACTCTTCTTGGTGTACTCCGGGATCATCGTGTGATGCGTGATGGAGGTTACCCATTCCCGCAATTGCCCCGGGTCGGGCAACTCGCCAAACACCAGCAGATACGCGACCTCCAAAAAGGTGCAACGCTCGGCTAACTGCTCGATGGGATACCCGCGATAGCGCAGGATTCCCTGGTCTCCGTCAATGAAGGTGATCCGGCTCTGGCAGGAGGCGGTGTTCAGGAAGGCGGGGTCGTAACTCATAACTCCGAAGTCTGCGGGATCGCGTTTAATCTGCCTTAAGTCTTTCGCCCGGATATTGCCCTCGCATAGCGGAACTTCGTAGGAAGCACCCGTGCGGTTATCGGTAATGGTGAGGCTCTCTTTGTTCATGCCGGAACTCCTTTTTGAGCAAACGATACTGGCGGAAAGTCCCGCATGCGGTATGCCAAAAGAGGCGAACCGCAGGCGGTCACATTTCTCAAGGGAGAAACCGGACTAACTCATTGACATCATGGAGACTGCGTCACGCGCTGTAGCTTCGTGGCGTTTAGCAAGAGCGCGAAATACCGCCAGTGCCGCTGGGTGAAGGCACGCTACGCTCCTCACGCATTACTGTCGGTAGTTTTATCGCTCGGCCGCGAGAAGCACCTTACGGCCAAAGATATCGGCGACCTTGGGCGGTCAAGCGACCTTAGATGGTCAAAGAGCAGGTTCCACACCTCACGCCAGCATGAGCTGCGGCCCGATATTAGGCGTCGAACGGATCAAAGAGAACAAGCCGCTGAATCTGGCCGATCGTTCCACGTTCTATGGCGGCGGAGCGCATGGATACACCGACTACCAACCTCGTGGAGTTGCCGCATGACCGGAACCGAGCAATCGCCAGTATTGACGCAGTCCAATTCCGCTTCGGACACTATTGCTTCGCAGTTGGTTGGCGTGTGGAGATTGGTGAGCTATACGGATGAACAGGAAGGGCGCGAGGACAGTTTTCCCTTCGGCCCTGAACCAGAGGGCTTCCTCATCGATTCACCCGACGGATTTGTATCGGCCCAACTGATGAAGCCGGGACGCTCCCGGTTTCAGTCACACGATTGAGATGGAGGAACACCGGACGAGTATCATGAAGCCGGAGTGGGATACATCGCGTACTGCGGAGTCTACCAGGTGGATGAGGAGAATGAAACAGTCACCCATATCCCCTCCGTTGCGCTGGTGCCAAATTTAGTCCTCAGGGTACAGTTGCGGTCCGTAACATTGACGGTCGATCGGCTGACTCTATGCGCTGCCGGCGTTCCCGTAGCGAATGGGCCGTCTGTAACCAGTCGCCTGGAATGGCAAAGGGTAAGTCGCCGCGTCCAAGATCGGACTATATCGGAGCGAGCGATGGATCTGACAACCGAGGAAGTGCGCCGCGCCCACCGCGAAGACTTTTATGGAGCGCTCAGGAAAAATGATTTTGAGAAGCTGGCGCAAATCTATTCCGACGACTACATGCTTGTGAGATCCGACGGAAGCGTGTTCTCCAAGGCGCAGATTCTGGATGATCTCAAGACCCACTCGATGAGCTTTAACTCAATAGAGCTGGCGAGTGAAAAGATTCGGATCTACGGTTCGGTTGGAATTTTGACCGGAGATAGCAAAATCACGACGGTACGCGACGGGAAAGAGAGCAATACCCGGTTCCGCCTGGTGGCGGTCTATCGCAAACAGAACGACCGCATCGAACTGGTTCATTTTCAGAGTAGTCCGCTGCCGGCGTAACTGTTCGCGGCGATGGTCAACGGTACTCTAGAATCAACGCCACAACTGAGCGACAGATCATGAGCGAACAGACCCCTACCAGCCATCCCATATACGGCCTACTGCGCACCAAAATCGAAGGATTCGATTCCCTTGCGGAACTCGCCTTGGACATGCGGTGGTCGTGGAATCACTCGACCGACGAAGTGTGGCGGAAGCTCGATCCCGAGTTGTGGGAGGTCACGCATAACCCGTGGGTTGTGCTGCAGACGGTCTCGCGCGACCAGATCGGGCGCGTGCTAGCCGACCCAGTTTTGCGCAAAGACATAGATGGCCTGGTCGAAGCTGGCCGGCAAGCGGCGCAGGCGCCCGCTTGGTTTCAGAAGAACCATCCGGACGCTCTCCTGACTTGCGCCGCCTATTTCAGCATGGAATTTATGCTAAGCGAAGCCTTGCCCATCTACTCGGGCGGGCTTGGTAATGTGGCTGGCGATCAACTGAAAGCGGCCAGCGATCTGGGTGTCCCCGTAGTGGGTGTCGGACTGCTCTATCAGCAAGGCTATTTTCGTCAGGTGATCGATAAAGACGGGTCGCAACAAGCCCTCTACCCGTATAACGATCCCGGACAATTGCCGATCACGCCGTTGCGCCAGCCGAACGGGGAGTGGTTGCGTTTGGAGATCGCCTTACCGGGATACTCGGTCTGGCTGCGCGCCTGGCAGGTCCAGGTTGGCCGAGTGAAGCTCTACTTGTTGGACAGCAATGACGCGGCGAACATTCCCGCCCAGCGAGGGATTACGAGCCAGCTCTATGGGGGCGGCCCCGAGTTGCGCCTCGCGCAAGAACTCTTGCTCGGGATCGGCGGATGGCGCTTGCTCCGCGCCCTCGGGTTCCAACCGGAGGTCTGTCACCTGAATGAAGGACATGCGGCCTTCGCAGTGCTAGAGCGGGCGCGCAACTTCATGCACGAGTCCGGGCAGCCTTTCGAAGTGGCACTCGCCGCGACTCGAGCCGGCAACGTCTTCACTACCCATACGGCCGTGGCCGCAGGCTTTGACCGTTTCTCGCCAGCCCTGATCGAACAATACCTCGCAGGCTACGCCGAAAATAAACTCGGTATCGAACTTCACGATTTGCTGGCCCTTGGCCGCCAAAACGCCTACGATCAGTCGGAGCCATTCAATATGGCTTACCTGGCAATTCGAGGCTGCGGGCACGTCAATGGCGTGAGCCGCCTGCACGGCAAGGTGAGCCGGCGCATGTTTCTGCCGCTCTTCCCGCGGTGGCCAGAGGACGAAATTCCGGTCGGACACGTGACCAACGGAGTCCACATGCCCACTTGGGATTCTTCTCCGGCCGACGATTTGTGGACGGAGACGTGTGGAAAGGGGCGCTGGCTCGGGACGACAGAAAATCTGGAGCGGGACATTCGCCGCCTCTCCGGCACGCAACTCTGGCAGTTTCGCACCGCCGCCAGCAAGTCTCTTATTGCATTTGCCCGCGAACGATTGTCCCGGCAACTGGCTGCCTCGGGCGCACCGGCCGAGTCCGTCGAGGGCGCCAAGCATCTCTTTGATCCCAATACCCTGACGCTCGGCTTTGCGCGGCGCTTCGCCACCTACAAGAGACCGAACCTGCTGCTGCACGACCCGCTGCGGCTGCTTCGTTTATTGACCAATCCTCAGCGTCCGGTACAACTCATCCTTGCCGGAAAAGCGCACCCGGCGGACCAGGCCGGCCAAGCCTTGATTCAAGAATGGATTCATTTCATCCGGCGGCCCGAGACCCGCGCGCATGTGATCTTTCTCAGCGACTACGACATGCATCTGACCCAGGAGCTGGTGCAAGGGGTGGATGTCTGGATCAACACGCCGCGGCGCCCCTGGGAGGCTTGCGGTACCAGCGGCATGAAGGTGCTGGTCAACGGAGGCATCAATCTGTCCGAGTTGGATGGCTGGTGGGCGGAGGCTTACTCGCCTGAAGTCGGGTGGGCCTTGGGAGATGGCCAGGAACATGATGACGACCCGGCCTGGGACGCTGCGGAAGCGGACGCGCTCTACGAGTTGCTCGAGCGGGAAGTGATCCCGGAATTCTATACCCGGGACCAGAGCGGCATTCCCGCCACCTGGGTCAAGCGGATGCGGGAAAGTATGGCGCAATTGACGCCGCGCTTCTCCGCCAGCCGTGCGGTCTGCCAATACACGGAGCAACACTATCTCCCGGCGGCAGCCGCCTATCGTGAGCGCGCGGCGGGCAAAGGCGTGGTGGGCAGGCAGGTGGTCGAATGGCAGCATACGCTGGAACGGACCTGGGGCTCATTGCGCTTCGGAGACCTGCGAGTCGAGACCAAGGCGGGCCAGCACATGTTTGAAGCCGAAATTTTTTTGAACGATCTCGACCCGAACGCGGCGCGAGTTGAACTCTATGCGGACGGAATCGACGGCGGCGATCCGATACGGGTGGAAATGCTTTGCGCCCGACCCTCCGAGACCTCGCGCGGATGCGTCTATCACGCTACGGTGTCCGCTGCACGTCCCGCGAATGACTACACGGCGCGAGTGATCCCTCAGCGCTCCGGCGTGGCCGTTCCGCTGGAATCCGCTCACATCTCATGGCAACGTTGATGACGGCGCCGCAACCCAGCGGCCTTGTTTTCCCGTAATGAGAACGCCCGCCTAGAAAGGAATCGCCAGATGACAGGCACCCCGTCCGACGCCCTAGTGCTGTTCGGTGTGACGGGCGATCTTGCCCACAAGATGACCTTTCCGGCACTCTACGCGATGTTGAAACGCGGCACCCTCAAGGTCCCGGTCATCGGCGTCGCCCTACCCAAGTGGAGTCTTGAGCGTCTGCACAAACGCGTCACGGACAGTATTCAGCGATCTGGCGGCATTGATAACCGCCGTGCGCTCCACCAGCTTCTAT
>DATFZA010000680.1:0-5134 GCA_035314765.1 Bryobacteraceae bacterium | reverse complement strand
GGCAAGGCGCGTCGCCTTTCTGGGATCCGACGCGGCCAAGCAGTTGTTCCCCGGACGCAATCCCGTCGGGGATAACGTCTATTTGAACGACTTTCCCTTCGTCGTAATCGGCGTGATGGAGAAAAAGAAGCAGGATTCCAGCTACGACGGTTGGGACGTAAATAAAATCTTCATCCCGTTCTCCGCGATGCGGCGCGACTTTCCCGACAAGCCTCCGGGAACACCTTCGACGTTCGATCAGTTGCTGGTAACGCCAAAATCCGTGGAACAGCATGAGGCCTGCAAACATGAGGTGCGGGTCGCGCTGGCCCGCATGCACCGCTACGATCCGAATGACAAGGAGGCCTGTCCCATCTGGGACACCGTGCAGGAGGCCAAAGCATTCCGGCAAATGACCGACGGCATGAAGTATTTTCTGGGTGCGGTCGGGATTGTGACACTGCTGCTGGGCGGTCTCGGTGTGATGAATGTGATGCTGGTCGCGGTGCGCGAACGGACCCGCGAAATCGGTGTGCGAAAAGCGATCGGCGCTCCCGCCGGAACCATCCTTCGACAGTTCTTCGTCGAAGCTTTGATCATTGCGTTGCTTAGCGGAGCAATCGGTCTCGGCGTGGCATTCGGATTCTGCGCGCTAGTAAACCTGTTGCCCATGCCGGACTATTTTGCAGGGCTCATACCAGACTGGACTTCCGGCCTAGTCGCCGCAGGATTGCTGGGAGCGGTTGCCGTGGGTGCGGCGTTATATCCAGCGCGGAGGGCGGCTTCTGTCGATCCCATCGAAGCGCTGCGCTACGAGGCCGGTGGATAACAAATGCTCCTGGAGATCATTCTCGAGGCGTGGGTCGCGTTAAAGCGTAATCTGACGCGCAGTTTCCTGACCATGCTCGGCATCGTCTGGGGGATTGCGACTGTTACCCTGCTCATCGCTTACGGCAGTAGTTTTCGCGGCATCCTCGTGCATGGATTCGACGCCTTTGGTAAGAGCGTGGTGATTTGCTGGCCACAGCAGACCAGCGAGCAACCGGGCGGCCAGCGTGCTGGCAAAAAGGTTGTGCTCGAACAGGCAGACGTCGACATGATCAAGGCCACCGCGCCGCTGGTGAAACATATTTGCCGGGAGACCGTAAATCGTCCGGGAATTTCTTACGGAGACCGCATGGTGGGAACGGCCGCGGTTCGAGGGGTTTGCCCGGAATACGGCGAGATGCGAAACGAAGTGCCGTCGGAAGGACGCTGGATCGACCCGGCTGATGAGCTGGAGCGGAGGCGTGTGATCTTTCTGGGTGGGCGCACCAGGGAACAACTCTTCAGCGGCCGCCCGGCGGTGGGGGAGACGGTTGAGGTTGGCGGCGTGCGCTTCACCGTCATCGGCGTGATGGCGCGCAAAATTCAGCTCAGCAATTATTTTAGCAGCGATGATGAATCGGCGTGGATTCCCTACTCCACAGCCGGCGACTTGTGGAACACGCGTTACGCACGGGTGCTGGTGTTCGAGCCGATCGCGCCGCAATTTGAAAAAAAGGCGATGGCGCAAGTGCTGGCTGCAGTGGCGACGCGGCAAAACTTCTCCCCTACGGACCCGAAAGCTTTCCAGATGTTCGGACGCGATGAATTTCGTCCAGTGATCGATGCGCTCACCATTGGATTGCAAGTGCTGCTCGCCTTCGTCGGAACCTTAACCCTAGGCATCGGCGGCGTGGGTGTAATGAATATCATGCTCGTCTCAGTCGATGAGCGCATCCGCGAGATCGGCCTGCGGCGCGCGCTGGGAGCAAAGAAGAGCCACATTAAGCTCCAATTCCTGGCGGAAACTTTGTTGATCATGGTCCTGGGCGGCGCGATTGGCGTGGCTCTCTCCTATCTAATCGCCTGGGCCGTAGGAACCTTGCCGATGATGGGTCCGCTCTTTGAGGACGACTCGGGGCAGGGAGACATTCACCTTCGTATTTCGATGATGACGGTATTGCTTTCGAGCACGGTACTGCTGGTGGTCGGCGTAATCAGCGGACTGGTTCCTGCATTGCGAGCCTCTAAGCTGGATCCGGTCGAGGCTCTGCGGTACGAGTGAACATCAGCGAGAATTGATTTGATCCGCAGCCCAATTCGCAGTACCTTGCTGCTGAGTCATTCGCTGCCCGAGGTGCGATTTGCCAATCTCCGCCGTGGATACGATCACTCTTGCCGTTGAACATACAAAGCAGCAACTTTTCAGGCCTTTCCGCTTTGGCCAGTGGACCAAACTTGCCGTGGTCGGACTACTAGCCGGTGAACTGGGCTCCGGCAGCGGATTCAATGGCTCCAACTTCCACCTTCCCAGACACGCGGCAAACTCTCCGCACTTTCCCGGAGCAGGGTTATCGGGAATCGATCCGGCGCTGCTGGCGGGCCTCATCGCAATCATTGTCATTGCCGCGTTCACAGTAGGAGTTGTTCTGATGTACATCAGCAGTGTGATGCGCTTCGTCCTGTTCGATAGCATCCTCGCGAAAGAATGCCGCATCGGCCGAGGATGGAACCTGAGACAGGGACCCGGGTGGCGCTATTTCCTCTGGAAGGTGCTTTACCTGTTCGTTACCATCGCCGGTTTCGTGATTCTGGTTGGAATCCCCGCGGCTTTTGCTTTTGTAGTCGGGTGGCTGAGGGAACCGAAGGAGCACGTGCTCCCTCTGGTGCTCGGGGGAATCGTTCTGTTCTTCGCATTCCTGATTTTTGTGGTTGCGGTATCTGTGATTTTCGTATTGACCAAGGATTTTGTCGTGCCACAAATGGCCTTGGAGAATATTGACGCGATCGAAGGATGGCGCCGCCTCTGGCCGATGATCAAGGCCGATATGGGTGGGTATGCGGGCTACATCGGAATGAAGATCGTGATGGCCATCGGCGCCGGAATCGTAGTCGGCATCGCTACAGTGATTCTGGGATTGATCCTTGCGATCCCGACAGTTGGTCTGAGTATTCTTGCGGTGCTGACCGGTAAAAGCGCCGGTCTTACCTGGAACGCGTACACCATCACGTTGGCGGTCGTAGTCGGCAGTATTCTTCTCGCCAGTTTCCTGTATCTGATCGCGCTGATCTCCGTACCGGTCATCGTGTTCTTTCCCGCCTATTCGATTTACTTCTTTGCCGCACGCTATCCGGCGTTGAGCGCCGTGCTCTATCCACCCCTGCCAGCATCGGCTACTCTCCAACTACCTCCTTTGCCACCTTCCCCGCAAGCTATCGGCTGAACCAGAGAAATTCCCCGCTGGAACTCTGCCTGTGCTCTAGGTGTCTGATGTTGCAGACACGCGCGTGCCAAAGAGCAGCTAAGGAGCTTTCTATGGCGTTCTCAATGGCAGGCGGAGGTCCGTCTGGTCCGCAGATCAATGTCACACCGCTGATCGACGTGCTGTTGACACTGATTATCGTTTTCATGGTGGTCGTGTCGATGGATAAGGAACAAGGAGAAACCGCGCAGATTCCGCAGCCCGATCAGAAGCAGAGTGCAGAGCAGCAGCAGTCGCGTACTGTCGTCATTCAGGTGGTATGGACGAAGGAAGATCAGCCACCCGAGGTGAAGATCAATCAGGATAATTTGCGGTGGGAAGATCTGGAAGGCCGCCTGGCGAAGATTTATTTGACGCGCGCCGAGAAAGTGGTCTTCGTGCGCGGCGACGCCGATGTCGATTTCCAATATGTCGCCGACGTGATCGACGTGGCGCATCACGCGGGCGTAGAGCGGGTGGGATTGCTGACCATGGATCGGGAAGTCCGGGGAGAGTAATGAGATCAGCGGGCTATCGAACCCTTGGCGCTAATTCCTCGCCCGGTTCTTGATCCAAATCGGCGTGCCCAAGAAGCCGAAGGCCTCGCGGATCTGATTCTCCAAAAATCGCTGATAGGAGAAGTGCAGCTTCACTGCGCGGTTGGTGAATAAAACAAACGTTGGCGGCGCGACTGAGGCTTGCGTCATGTAGAGAATTTTCACGCGCGAGCGCATAGGCACCGAAGCTCGCTCGAAATCCACGGTTTCAATGAAGCGGTTCATAGCGGACGTAGGAATGCGCTTGCGGCGCTCGGTCGCGACCTGTTCGAGTAGCGGAAAGATTTTCTCGGTACCCTTGCCGCTTTTAGCCGAAATAAAAACAATGGGCGCGTAGTTCAGGAATTTAAGATCGTGGCGCAGGCGCTCTTCGTAAGCGTCCCGGTCGCCGGGACGCCTGCTTTCTCGCATGCGCATCGCCTTCGATGGCCTGCCGCTCTTGAGTGCGCCGCTGATGACGAGATCCCACTTATTGACGACGATAATCATCGAGCGTCCGCTCTCGTGCGCGTAGCCGGCGATGGCGGCGTCGAGTTGGCTCACCCCTTCGGTGGCGTCGATAACCAGCAGCGCAATGTCGGCACCTTCCAGATGCTTGCGCGCCATCACCACAGAAAGCTTCTCCGCCATTAAATGAGTCTTCCCTTTGCGGCGGATTCCAGCAGTGTCGATGAAGCGGAAGCGGCGACCGTTATGTTCGATGATTTCGTCGACGGCATCGCGCGTGGTGCCTGGAATCGGTGAGACGATCGCGCGATCGGAAGCCGTCAGGCAATTCAGCAGTGTGGACTTGCCCACATTCGGATGCCCGATGATGGCAACTTTGGTTTCGTAGATGGGCTCGACTTCTGCGGCGTTCGCATCTGTTGGTTGAGACTCTTCCTGAGATTCATCTGGGTGTTCAGCGTCCTCAGTGGTTGGTTCTTTGGCTGGCAGGACTTCCAAAAGGGCATCCAGAAGGTCGTCGATGCCGCGCCCGTGTTCCGCCGAAACGGGGAACATCTGCTTGATGCCCAACCGATGAAACTCATCCACGATGTTCCCTTGCTTTTCTGAATCGGCCTTGTTGACCGCGAGAAACAACGGACGTCCAGTCTTGCGCAGTAAGCGAACCAGTTCGAGATCCGGTCCGGCAAGTTCGGCTCGCCCGTCAACCACCATTACGATTGCCGCGGCTTCATCAAATGCAACGCGCGCCTGGCGGAAAATTTCTGAAGGGATGAAATCCTTGTCTTCGGGAAGAATGCCCCCGGTATCGATGATGCGGATGTGTCGGCCGCGCCATTCCGCGTCGCCGTAGAGACGGTCGCGCGTGATACCGGGCTCGTCGCC
>DATFZA010000679.1:0-7555 GCA_035314765.1 Bryobacteraceae bacterium | reverse complement strand
CAGTTTGTAACCCGCCCAAGGCCGAAGCTATACCGCTTGCGCCGCTCGCGTCAGAAACTCGCTATACGGCCCGCGGAAGTCCTCGATGCGCCCGTGATCGAAGTGCCAAATCCGTGAAGCGACTTCGTCGATCACGTCTTCATCATGGGTGACCACTAGCACAGTCCCCTCATATTTCTGCAGTGCGATATTCAGCGCGTTGATCGCTTCTAAATCCAGGTGATTGGTCGGTTCATCGAGCAACAGAACATTCGGTTTTTCCAGCATCAGCCGGCAGAAGATCAGCCGCGCCGCTTCGCCTCCGGAAAGAGCTTGCGTTGGTTTCAGCGCGTCGTCGCCGCTAAACAGCATCTGCCCCAGAACACCGCGCAGTTCCGCCTGCGAGGCCATGGGGTCAAACTCGTGCAGCCAATCGATCACCGTCATGCCTTTGCGAATACTATCGGTATGATCCTGCGCAAAGTAACCAATCGAGACCTCATGCCCCCACGTCACCGTGCCGCCGTCGATGGGAAATAAATCCAACAGCGATCGCAACATAGTCGTTTTGCCCGCGCCATTGCGGCCTATCAGAGCGATCTTTTCGCCGCGGCTCACGCTGGCCGTAAAGTCTGAGATCACCTTGAGGCCGTCGTAGGCCTTGGACAGCTTCTTCACTTCCAACGGATGCCGGCCCGACGGGCGTTTCATGTCGAAACGGATATAGGGGCGTTGGATATTGGATCGCGCCAGATCGGAGGTTTGCAGACGCTCCACTTCTTTCTTGCGCGAAGTGACCTGCGAAGATCGCGTGCCGGCGCCGAACCGCTGGATAAATTCATTCAACTGGGCGATCTTTTTCTCGCGCTGCTGATTCTCGGCTTCTATCCTGGTGCGAATCTGCGTTTTGGCCAGCACCATATCGTCGTAACCGCCGGTATAGGTGATCACGGTTTCGTAGTCGATATCTGCGACGTGCGTGCAGACTTCGTTGAGGAAATGGCGGTCGTGTGAAATAACGATCAGGCAGCCATCGTAGTTACGCAGGTAGTTCACCAGCCAATGGACCGAATCGAGATCGAGGTTGTTGGTCGGCTCATCGAGCAACAGCCCGCCCGGATTGCCGAACAACGCCTGGGCAAGCAAAACCCGCACTTTCTGACCGCCCTGCAGCTCAGACATCTTGCGCTGGTGCAGCGCCTCCGGAATATCGAGCCCATCGAGCAGCATTGCGGCGTCCGATTCGGCCGTGTAGCCGCCTTCGTCGCCGACAATCCCTTCCAGTTCACCGAGCCGCATCCCGTCTTCGTCGGTCAGTTCGCTGTAGTCTTTGGCATACAGCACTTCGCGATCCTGCAACGCTTGCCACAGCCCGTGATTGCCCATAATGACCGTGTCAATCACGCGAAATTCATCAAAGGCGAACTGATCCTGCCGCAACACGCCCATTTTTTTGGGCCGAGTGATGGACCCTTTGGAGGGCTCAATTTCGCCCGAGAGAATCTTCATCAGCGTGGATTTGCCGGCGCCGTTGGGGCCGGTGATGGCGTAGCGCCGGCCAGCCAGAAAAGTGGTGGTCACATCCTCGAACAAAACACGGGCGCCGAAGCGCATGGAGACATTGTTGATCGATAGCAAGGCGGAAACTTTCGCGTGGGAATTGCCAGCCGTGGCGCGAGCGAGGCGCTGAAGCGACTAAACTTTAGTGTACTACGGATGGAGGCGGCTGATCTCTGGAATGGCCGCGCGGAGAGAGTCAACGCATTCTTGGGGAACCGCGGCGTTCTGGCGTGTCCACTTGAAGAAAGTGTTCGCGGCGGGTTCGATGCGTTCGTCGATATTCTCCCTGCTGTAGTCGGTGCTCTCGTCAACCCTGGAGCCGGTTAGACAGAGCACCCAGGTTTCTATACTGCGTTTCGGAATGAGGTGAACGATCTTCTCATCGCCCTGTCGCTCTTCGGATAGCGTTTTGGCAAGTTGTTGCCGCCGGTACTCGAGCGAATGAATGTCGGCATCGATGACAACAATCAGTCGCGTTTCGGCACGCTTGGCACGGTGGCGATACGCTCCTACCGCGCTTGCGTAGCGTTCCCGCACCCACTGTTCTCCGCAGCCGCGGCTATTGGGCAAAGGTTCGAATCTGATCCTTCGCGGTTCGATCTTGATGCGGTTCAAATACCTTCGGACAAAGGCTTGATGTCTTCGGTCCTCGCACAGGACCACGACCTCAGACGGTTTACTCACCCTCCCATCCGCGGGCAATCAACTCCGCCGGGGACAAACAGCTCTCGGGATCGCCGGAGAACCTCGAAACTCGCACAGGACCATTGCCCTCCCGGCTGAAGTTCACGCCGAAGTCGGGAGCCCACTGATTCATGATCTCGGGGTGATGCGAGATGAGGATGAGTTGACCTTTGCCTTCATCGATCATCTCCGATGCCGCTGTCAGCCAGGGTTGAATCTCCCGGAGAGAGATAAAGTTCTCCGGCTCGTCGATCACCACTGGGAAATCGTTCGCAACAACGAAGTGAAGAATTGCATACAGGCAGATCAAGCATTTTTGGCCTTCCGAAAGCTCCTGAAAACGGAACGAGCAACTGCCACCTCCCGCCATAGAAAATTCGGCCGCGAGTAAGCGGACGTCCTCACCGGCCGCATCGAGTTGCAGGAACGTAAAGCCGTCCAGCGTCTCAGATAAACTCTGAACGAACCCTTGGTTCACACGAGGCAGGGTCTGAATGAGATGACGGTACCAGGCGGCGAAATTCGAGAGGTTAAGACTAGGATGGAACGCTTCGTTCTCAGCCCGTGCGGTCATACTGAACGGATTGATCCGAAAGCCCTGTAGTGCAGTCAGCCACGATTTGAAACGGATGAGCTTTAGATTATCCTTCTGGTAGACGATGGTTGCGAGGGCCGAACGTGTCTTATCGAACGGGTATGCAACCGTTGGCTGAAGGTCGTCATCGAATAACTGTACTTGCCCATTCGTGAACGAGAAGATCGGCTTACCATCAACGTGAACAGATTCAGATGAAACAAGAGGGGTCCGTCGTTCTCCGTCGGGCATGACAGCCAAACGGTACGAATAACTTTGGCTTGCGAGGGCAGCGTCGATTTCGAAGGTTTGCTGCTCCAGAGTGAGCCAGCGTGTGCGCTGGCTCCAAAGATGGTTCAGTAAGACGGAAGACTCTGGGTTTTGCGCTCCTGTCGAGAACGCTCGCACAAGCAACAGCGCATCCAGACAGGACGACTTGCCCGATCCGTTCGCGCCCAATATCAACTGCTTGCGCTCAGGCCGGTATTCGAAATTGACGAAGCACCGGAAGTTGTTGATGTAAAGCCGCGTGAGCATTGATTTGATTCTACAATCCGGAGTGGTTCCAGGTACACTGAACCCATGCCCAAGTGCGCCATACTTTGTCTAGCTGCCATGCTTCCACTCGCCGCCCAAACTCCGGAACTGAAACACCGTTTCATTCAAGTGAACGGCATCAAGATGCATATTGCCGAGCAAGGCGATGGGCCGCTGGTCGTGCTGGTGCACGGCTTTCCTGAACTCTGGTATAGTTGGCGTCACGTTCTGCCGGCGCTGGCGGCAGCGGGGTATCACGCCGTGGCTCCCGATATGCGCGGGTATGGACAAACCGACGCTCCGCCGGATCCCGCGGATTACACGCTGCTCAAATTGGCCGGCGACATCGTCGGCGTGGCGCATGCGCTGGGTTATGAGCAGGCTGTGATCGCCGGTCACGACTGGGGCGCTCCGGTCGCCTACACCGCCGCCAATCTTCGGCCGGACATGTTTCGGGCTGTCGTCCTGTTGAGTGTGCCCTTTTCAGTTCGCGGCGAAGGCGGCATAAAACCGACTGAAGCCATGCGCCGGATGATGCCTCCTGGCAAGCAGTTCTACCAGACCTACTTCCAGACGCCGGGCGTCGCCGAAAAAGAGCTGGCCTCCGACCCCAAGCGCACCATGCGCATGCTCCTCTATTCCGCTTCGGGCTCGATTCCGAAACAGGACAAATGGCGCTACATCTTCGGGACCGATGAAAAAGTGCTTGACACCGTCACCGATCCCCAGCAGCTTCCCGCTTGGCTCAAACCGGAAGATATCGATTACTATGCGACCGAATTTGCGCGCACGGGCTTTCGCGGCGGCTTGAATTACTACCGGTCGCAGGACCTCACCTGGTCTGAGACTGGCTTCCTGATTGGGCGCAAGCTGTTGCAGCCGACGCTGTTTATCGCCGGACAGGACGACCCCGTGGTTGAGTTTGCCAAGGGAGGCCTGGACAATCTGGAAAAAAGCGTACCGAATCTTTGGAAGAAAGTGCTGCTGCCTGGAGTGGGGCATTGGACGGAACAGGAAGCTCCCGCGGATGTGAACCGCCTGTTCCTGGAATTCCTGAAATCGCTGAAATAAGGAGGCGGCGCAAGTCCGCCTCCCGATCGGCCTAATGATGGTCGCCGCGGTGCTCCTCGTGCCCTCCGCGCGCGGGAGCTGACCGCACCTCATGCCGCTCCACGCGGGGGCCTGCCACCGGCTCGCGGTGCTCAACGTAGGGGTGCGCATAGACTCCGCGATTCACCCAAGTCCGTCCCCACGGCTGACGGTCGATGATTATGTTGTGCGCCCGCCAATCGAAGGCCGGTCCACGCCAGCCAAACGGGAGGAACGCGCCGATGGTCACCGCCGGACCAAACCGGATGGCTCCGCCGACAAAGAAGCCGGGACGTGGACGTCCAAAAACGATAAACGGATCGTAAATCGGCGGGTAAATGTACGCCGCATTTACCGGCACGATCTGGATATAGCCGGGATCGGCGATCACGCGATCATAAGGGCTGGTCTGCAGGTATCCATAGTTGTAGGCAAGCTGACGTTGCCGTTGCACTGCGTCCATCACATCGTTGCGTTGGGCGAGAACTGCGTTTCCCAAGGCCGAGGTCCAATTCATGTCGCTGGCCATCATGTTCAGCGTTGAAGGAAACGGCAACAACGCCAGCACGCTCGGATCCCAGGGCAGATTGTCTTCCTGAATCGCCTGCGCGAGTTGCTCGCCGTTTAGCATGCTGTGTTGGTTGGCCCAATTGGCGGCGTCGGAAATCTGGTTGTAGAACGTCGATGCTGTCATTACTTGAGCCAACAAAGGGTCGGGGTACAAGGCAATTCGCCCTACCAACTGATCGAGTTGCTGCGGTGGAATCAACGCCGGTGCGCCCTGCTGCGGGTAATCCTGCTGTTCCCGATAGGGCGGCTGTTGCTGCGGATATGGCTGTTGCTGCGGATAAGGCTGCGCCTGAAGTCCCATCAGCCCAAAGAAGACAAAAGCAGTTACTTTCTTCATGATTATTTCTCCCCCGGGGAGGTCGTGATCGTACTGCGCCTACCCGTTCCAATAGACGTCTGTTGCAGGATAGCGCGTACAGACGGCCAGGACGTTCTGGTTAAAAAGCTTTAGGGCGAGGGCCAGCGAACAGGGCTCATTACGTCAACCCGTCAACAACAGCCTTATCTGCTCGTTTTCTTCCAACTCGCGAAATGGCCCGGACTGCGGAATAACTGGGGGGATCCGGCATGCGTTCCCGGCCCTCCGCGGGGAGGCTCTTGCTTGACGGTCGAGGACGTTACCTCGGGCGCCGCGATTGTTATTACAATAACTAATAACGTGCACGAACTCAAAGTCCGCCGATTCGGAAACTCGCTCGGCGTCGTCCTGCCGAAAGAAGTTATCGACCACATGCACGCCGCTGATGGTGAGCCTCTTTTCCTGATCGAAGCTCCAGACGGCGGCTACCGGCTTACTCCTCACGACCCTGGCTTCGAGAGTAAGATGGCGAAAGCGGAGGATATTATCGGCCGTTACCGCAATACCCTCGCCCTTCTGTCCAAATGAACGAGCCGGTCTGGATCGATCACAACGATGCGCTGGTGCTGCACGATCGCCTGCTCGCGTTGCATGGCGGCGCGGCGGGATTGCGCGACGATGGTCTGTCGCAATCGGCGCTGGCACGGCCGCCGCAACACTTCGCTTACGCCGAAGCCCCCGATATCTTCGAAATGGCCAGCAAATACACGACCGGCATCGTTCGCAACGATCCCTTCATCGATGGCAACAAACGTACCGGTTTCCTGGTGGGAATCCTGTTCCTCGAACTCAACGGCCACCGCTTCACCGCCAGCGAGGAAGATGCAGCGCAAGCGGTCATTGACTTGGCCGCTGGCACGCTGGACGAATCAGGCTACTGCGCTTTTCTGCGGGCGAATTCGAAGTAGTAACCGCCTCAACTCCGGCGCTTCCGCGCGCTGAATGGAGGGTCCGCCCGGCAGGCCGCGGGCACGGTTATCCACTGTCCCGGATCTACCGGCTCGGAGTTCACGTAGAGGCTCCAATGCAGATGCGGGCCGGTGGAACGGCCCGTGGAGCCCACATAACCAATCACGTCGCCCCGCTTAACCGCCGCTCCCTCGGTAGTAGCGAATTTCGACAGATGCAGATACATGGTGAGAACTCCTTGCCCGTGATCGATGCCCACCGTGTTGCCATGCAGGTTCCAGCATTTGACGAGTCTGACCACGCCGTCCGCCACGGCACGAACCGGCGTTCCGGCGGGGCTTCCCTGGTCGAGGCCGCCATGAAAATCGCCGGTAGGTTTGCCATTCTGAAAGCGGCGCACGCCGAATGGCGAAGTAAGGCAATTGGGAACCGGGAGTTCAAACGGCTCCGCCCAATAGCGCGTCTCGGAAACCGTCTTGCGAAAAGCCGTGCTCAAGTCCGCTTCTCCGGGCGAGAGCGAAAGCCCGGCGATCTCCTTGCTCACGACGATATTCTGGACCGGATAATGCGCGTCGGCGACTGTTACCGGGGTAGCTTGCTTCACCGCTCCGGCGGCATCCAGAAACTCCAGCTTGTATTGGCCCGGCCGTTGTTCTACCGGAATCGGCATGAGCCCGAGCAAACCACCTTCCGGCGCCGGAAATAAGCGGACGATGTGGCCATCCATGCGCGCCGCGTTTATTCCGTCCGCTGCCTGAACGCGCAAAGTAGTCCCTTGTTGAACTACCGATCGGTCAATCGTCTGGGAAAACGCCCCAGGGAGCGTACATAGCAATAGCCAGCGCACTGTAAAAGAGATCGGCCATTGTGCCATAAACATGACATTTGTCACCAGCAAAAACTGACAATGTCCACTGGCGGCCGTCGCCGCATTCATTCAAGCTGTTGCTGGAGGTAAGCAAAAATGCCGGTTGCGGAATTAAAGCGGGCTGCCAAACGCTACGGAGCGATTGAAGCGCTACGCGGAATCGACTTGAAGATTGAGCGGGGTGAATTGCTGGCCCTACTGGGACCCAATGGCGCGGGCAAAACGACGGCGGTGCGGATACTGCTGGGGCTGGCGAAAGCCGACTCCGGGACGGCCACCGTTTTCGGCTATGCGCCGGCCAGCCAGGAAGCGAAACTCCGGAGAGGGGCGCTGCTGCAAGTGGCGAAGGTGCCGGAGACGCTGCGGGTGCGCGAGCACATCGAGCTGTTCTCCAGTTACTATTCGAATCCTCTGCCGTTTGCCGAAA
>DATFZA010000678.1:0-4634 GCA_035314765.1 Bryobacteraceae bacterium | reverse complement strand
GGCCCGCGGCCAACGGCGAGATCTACGACATGGAAAAGTTGACTGCGGCGCACCGGACTCTTCCGTTCGATACCTGGGTGCGCGTGACCAACCTCGCGAATCGGAAGAGTGTCGACGTGCGCATCACCGATCGCGGTCCGTTTATCGACGGCCGCATCATCGATCTCTCGCACGCCGCCGCACGGGCGGTGGAACTTATCGCGCCCGGCGTTGGCGAAGTCCGGATCGATGTTCTCTCGGTACCACCGTCGGCGCTGGTGAACCCGCTGTTCGCCGTTCAGGTGGGAGCGTTCCAGGACAAATCCAGCGCCGAGCGAATGCGCGAACGGATGCAACAGGAATACGGCGCCGCAGAAATCGCGATGCGTAATGGGAATCCGCCACTATGGAGGGTGCTGGCCGGTCGGGAACGATCCGAGTCAAGCGCCGCCGCGCTGGTCGAGAGAATCCGCGCGGAAGTAGGGCCCGCCTTTCTGGTGCGACTGAACTGAAGATGGGGCTTGGCCGCAATGTGCATGATCACGCCGCACACCCGTCTAGCCCCGTCTAGCCCCGAACGTTAGTGAGGGGATTGCCGCTCGGTCCCCTTTCTCGCCGCGATTATGCCGGGGCAGACCACATACCAAAACGTAAGGAGGGGTTTGCCGCGGTCTCCTCACTGACGTTCGGGGGCTAGACAAGCTTAGCCGAGCAAGTTCAAAGAGTTTCCAAAAAGCGTTTGCACTTGCGACAAATCTAGACCACTCGGCGAGTAGGTACTATTATTCGCCGAACCGGAAGCCGCCAGAGTCTGTTCCAGGTTGGCCAATAGCGTGTTGGCGTTATTGCTGGAGCCCAAGAGACCGGACCCCAGGAGACTGGACTCCAGGCTGTTAGAATCCGTCGGCGGTTGTTCCAAGCTCGCGAACAAGCTGTTGGGATCGGTCGTATTTGAAACGGAGTTTGAATCGGAGGTTCCAAACAGCGCGTCTACACCTTGAAGCTGTACAGCCGCCGCGCTCAGTCGAGCGATGTCGCCAGGCGAGGCGTTCTCCAGCGCGGTCTCGACTTTCGGTGAAGATACCAGTGGCGAGACGGTCTGGGATAGGTTCTGAATCAGACTTGCCAGATTGGAACTGAGGGGGTTGACGGAAGAAACAGAACTCATAGCAGATCATATCGGTCCCGAGTGAGAATCCTTGAACGCAGGTTTCAAATCAATCTTGATTTGCGACGCGTGTTCCAGGATAGTGCCCGAGGGCCGTAGCCGGAATAGCTCGTGATAGCCTGATCACAGTTGGAGGCTGCATGCGATTCCGTTCGGCAGTGTTGCTGGCCACAGCCGCGCTGGGCATCTGGGGGGTGTTACGCGCGCAACGGCCCTTTAAGCAATACCAGGCCATGGAATACGAGAACTTTCCGCTGCCTCCCGGCTGGGATCAGAAAACCGAATGGACTCGCGCGCGATTGAGGTATCCCAGCGTGTACGCCCAGTATTCCCCGCCCGGCGGAGATCTCAACTGGACCATCGATTATCCACGCTCAGACCGCCATCTGCTCGAGGGCGTGCGCCGGCTGACCCGGATCGACACGCGCTCCGTGGAGCAGATCGTCGATCTCGACGGCTCAGACGACATTTACAACTGGCCCATGCTCTACGCCGTGGAGGTTGGGCACTGGGTGCTGCCGGACGATCAAGTGGCCCAGTTGCGCGATTTTCTGCTGCGTGGAGGATTCCTGATGGTTGACGACTTCCACGGGGACGAACCCTACCATAACGTCTTCAGTGAGTGGCAAGTGTTTCGCGCCAGCATGAACAAGGTTTTCCCGGACCGGCTTATCGAAGACCTGGACGATTCCAACCCCATCTTTCATACGGTTTACGATCTGGACCAGCGCTTTCAGGTAGCTGGCTGGCAGTGGTATTACAGCCACCGGGAGTATGAAGCGGGCGAGACGGGAAAAACTCCGCATTGGCGGGCGATCTACGACGATAAAGGCCGGGTGATGGTGGCGATCTGCCACAACATGGATCTGGGCGACGCCTGGGAGTGGTCCGACGATCCGCGCTATCCGGAGAAGTGGGCCTCGCTGGCCTATCGGATCGCCATGAACTACTTCGTTTACGATCTGACGCACTGAGGGGCTTCCGGGCTACGCCACTTGAATGTCGAGGATCGTGACTTCGGGACGGCACCGAAAGCGAACGCCGCCCAAGTTTCCGACTCCACGGGTGATGTAGATTTGGCGTCCGTTCCAGGCGTACAGTCCGGCGATGAATCGCTGATCAACCACCGGCGCATACCGCGGACCTTCGAAGGGAATGATCACTTGGCCGCCATGCGTGTGCCCGCAAAGCATCAGATCCCACGCGAAGGGCAACGCATCCTTGCTGTCCGGGTTATGCGATAAGAGGATCACGCGTTCTTTGTCGCGTACGGAACGGAACGCCCTCGCGGCATCTAACTCGCCGGACCACAGGTCCGCGACTCCCACAAGGAGGAATTTGGCGCCTTTGATTTCCATCGGCTGAGCGCGATTGTGCAGCAAAGTGACACCGGCATCTTCGAGCAAACGATCGACCACCGAGTGATCCGCATACCCACGCCGCTTGCTGGCCCAAATGCCGCCGTCGTGGTTTCCCAAGACCGCGAAGACCGGGCCTACGGCGGTCAGCCGGCGCAAGGCTAGCACGTACTGCCACACATGGGAATCATAGCGGTGAGTGATGAAATCGCCCGTGAGACAGATCAAATCGGGTCGGGCAGACAATCCCATCTGAATAGCGGCGTCGATCATGGAAACCGGCACTGCCCAAGAGGCGTGGAAGTCGCTCAAGTGCAGAACGCGCACGATGGTTCCTTCCGCGGCCAGGGAGACTTTCGTGAAGGTGAGGTCGAGCCAGCGTGGTTCGACTACTATCGGATACGCGGCCGCAGCCACACCCGCGAGCGCGCCTGACCACAGAAACTGTCTACGGGCGATCACTCAAGCGGGCCTTCGCTGTCTTTGAGCTAAGCCTGAGTGGTTGCAGCGCACCAACTACAAGTGTACTGCGGAAGCGACTAGGCAAACCCGGTGGTCGGGAGAAGACCGTGCCCGCGAGGATCGGGCAAAGGGAACGGTACCCATCCTTCACTTCCGCGTATCATTACAGAAGTATTTCGCGCAGGACAGAAGTATTTCGCGCAGGGCAGGAGGAGTTTCGCAAATGAGATACCCACTGTGCTTTTTCGTGCTGGCCGCCGCCGGCTCTCTCGTGGCAAGCGACGTGTCCGGTGACTGGGAGTTCACGGCCAAATATCTGGGTGATGTCACCTATGCCCAAATCACGCTGAAGACGGCCGGCGAAAAGATCACCGGCGATCTTTTCGACCTGAAACTGGAAGGAACCTGGCATGGCGATGAACTGACGTTTACCGCCGCCCGGCCCAACGGCGAACACTTTGGAGATTTCAAAGGCACGCTACACGGGGAGGTGCTCGACGGAACCGCCCTCTGGACGGAAAACCGGCAAGTAGTCTGGTCCGCAAAACGGCCGCCCAGTCCGCCGGCCGAGGCGCACACGCATGACTTCGAACCCAAGGAATTTCACCGGTTATTTTCCGATGCCATTCCGCCGGTGCTGCGCATCTTTCCCGGCGACACGGTGCGAACTTGGACCGTGGACGCGGGCGGGGTCGACAGTAAAGGCGTGGCTCGCTCCCGCGGAGGCAATCCCGAGACAGGGCCCTTCTATATCGAGGGCGCCTTTCCGGGCGACACATTGGTCGTCAAGCTCAACCGCGTTCGCCTGAATCGCGATTCCGCCGAAAGCGGCGGCCAGATCGTGAGCTCCGCGCTGAATCCGGGTTATATCGAACGAACCAAGTACAACGACAAATTCGACAGCAACTGGGTGCTCGACCGCGAAAACGGCGTCGCGCGCTTGAAGAACCCCGGCGAACACCTGAAGAACTACACGGTCAAACTGCGGCCCATGCTGGGGTGCATCGCCGTGGCCCCGCCGGCCCATCAGTCCGTGCGGACCGGCTTTCTCGGCTCCTACGGCGGCAACATGGACTACCACCAGATGCGCGAAGGAACCACGCTGTACTTGCCGGTCTACGCTCCCGGCGCGCTCTTGTTTCTGGGCGATGGACACGCCGCTCAGGGAGACGGCGAATTGACCGGCGATGCGCTCGAAACCTCTATGCAAGTGGAGTTCACGGTCAATCTGATTAAGGGGAAGGCCACTGGCTATCCGCGCGCCGAGAACGAAGAGTATTTGATGTCTCTGGGTATCGGAAACTCGCTGCCCGATGCGTTGCAGATTGCCACCACGCAGTTAGTGAATTGGCTGCAGCGGGACTACAAGCTCGATCCGAATGAGGCCGCGGTGGTGCTGGGCACGGCTATTGAGTACAACATCGCCGAGGTCGTCGATCCGCTGGTGCACGTTGTGGCCAAGATTCGTAAAGAGGCGCTGGCCGGGCTGCGATGAGGGCTTTCCGAGGCCAGATGCACGCCACTAATTTCTTCGGAGGACCCGGAACTCAGCGACTTGCCTATCGGTGAGCGCCGGAATATCGGAATAGCCGATTGGAGCAGCGTCCGCCCGCTTCTGCCTCTTCGCAACGCCGTCGAGCGCCGCTTTCTGGCGCTTACTCAGGGGC
>DATFZA010000677.1:0-8039 GCA_035314765.1 Bryobacteraceae bacterium | reverse complement strand
CAGCAACAGCTTTTGAATGGTCTGATCCGCCAGATCGCCCGAAAGCACGCGCTGCCGGGTCTCATCCAGCACGATTTGGACCCGCTGGTTCGCCATCGGCTCTACATAGCGCACCCGGGAAACCGCTGGCTCGGCCAGGCTCGCGCCCGTGGTCCGGTTCCCTAGTTCCAGCGGAGCGATCCGCGCGCCAAAAAATCCCAGCGCCAGCATCGCCAGCGCACCCGCGGTCTGCCACACCGCCGGCACTGGGTGAAACCGGATCGTCAACAGCGCGGGCAGCCGATCCCACCAGCGTCTCTTAGCGGGTTCGGCGTTTGCTATATTCCTTCGTAGCTGTTGCCGCGCCTGCGCCAGCATCGCCGCCGATGGCGTCCATTCCACCTCCGTCAAGGCCCGATGCAGCGCCTTCTCGCGCGCCATTTCCTGGCGGCAGGCGTCGCATTCGTCCAGATGCGCTTCGCACAGTTCCTCCTGGTCGAAGGTCAGTTCGCCGTAGAGTATCAGTGGAAACCATTTCCTCACGTCTTCACAGTTCATGTGAAATCTCCCAAAGCGGCACGCATTTTCTGCGTGGCCCGAAATAGACAGTTCTTCGCGGCTTCTTCCGAGGTGCCCAAAACTTCCCCAATGGCGCGCAACCGCAGACCTTCATAGTGCCGGAGTTCGAATACAGTCCGCTCCCGCGGCGTCAAATCTTCCAAAACCTTCCCGATGCGCTGTCGCAGTTGCCCGCTCAGCAGATGACGCTGCGGATTGCCTTCGGCCCTCGATTCTTCTATCGTGTCCATGCGGTCCAGCACGCCGTCCTTCGTTTCCACCACCATGTCTTCCTCTTTCCGCACGCGCCGCTTGCGCAGCGCGTCCAGGCACAAGTTCGTCGCGATCCGGTACAGCCAGGTGGAGAAGCTGCAATCGAACCGGAAGTTCTGGAGGTTCTTAAACACCCGGAGAAACGTCTCCTGGTAAATGTCATTGGCGTCTTCCGGAGACCGCAACAGGTTCAGCGCCAGCCGCAGGACGTTCTGATCGTACAGGCGCACCAATTCCTCAAACGCGCGCTCGTCTCCTTGCTGCGCCGAACGGATCAGTACGGTTTCGTCCATTCGTACGGCCGGATGGGCCACTGTTGCCTGCAATAGTTTAATAGACGTTTGGTTGTGGAAAAGGTCACGCCGCTACGCCGCGCCGGCGCGGTTCCGTAACAGAACCGCGACCGTGAGGGAGCGGATGCGCAAGTACTTCTGACGCTATGAGGCGCCTGGCTCCACTTCCGCTAACTGTGCCATGCTCTAACACTATTTATATCAATCATTTAAGATTCCCGGCATGCCGCACCCCCGAATCGTCCAACGCTTCAGCCCAGACCCGAACAAAGGCCGCGCTTGAAAGCGCTACCGGCACACAAACCCTTAGGCCCGCCCGCTTCATCGCGGTCTTGGTCGCTCGCGGCCGCGTCGGCAGACCGCCAATTTCGTCCCTCCCGCTACCCCAAGCGGCAAGCAAACCTTTTTCAGTCACAAAAATATTCGCCTAAATCTCCCGCCGATTCTTTGGTTTGCAAAAACCATAGTTCGGAATCGAACCTTCGTCCGCTATATTGATACCGGCCATATTGATACGGAAAGGATCGGCATTATTCTATTATGTCCTCTGACCTCAAAATCGACGCCAACCGCGCCAACGCTCAACTCAGCACCGGCCCGCGCACCGAAGACGGCAAAGCCCGTAGCGCCCAGAACGCCCGCAAGCACGGCCTCAGCGCTCAGCAACTGCTCGTCAAACCCGAAGAGCGCGAAGAATTCGAAGACTTGCTCGCTTACTATCGGCGCGAAATCAACCCGCAAGGCCCAATCCAATTCACGCTCTTCGACGAGTTGGTCGCGGCTGCCTGGAACCTTCGCCGCGTACGGCTCCTGCAATCCCAAATCGACATGCTCGATCCCCAGTATGACCGCCTGGCCCGTCATCACACCCGCATTGAGCGCACCTTCCACCGCTCCCTCAAGGAACTGAAAGCCATGCAGACAGAAGCCGCCTTGCACGCCATGCTTCCCCGCCCGGCCCGGCACAGAACTCCGTTGCTTGCATCGGTCTTGGTTATCCAAAAATCATTTGCAAAACGAAGCCAGCGGCAGGAGCCCGAGCCTCCCTCCATCCTCCCGGCGATCCCGGAACAGGCGGCTGCGGCGTAGGTGACGCGAAACTTCTTACCTGAAAGTTCGTCAAATCAGCGATGCCCAGAACGGTTCTCTCTGGAAGACCCTATCCGCAAGGTTCCACTTGGGATGGCGCCGGCGTAAACTTCGCGCTGTACTCCGAGCGCGCGGAGCGTGTCGAGCTCTGTCTGTTTGAGAATGCCAACTCAGCGGAGGCGGAAACAGTCGAGGTGCGGGAGCATACCAACTATGTTTGGCATTGCTACCTGCCTGGCGTTCAACCCGGTCAGCTTTACGGGTATCGAGTGCATGGTCCCTACGACCCCGATCAGGGACTGCGTTTCAATCCCGCCAAGCTGCTGGTCGATCCGTACGCTCGCGCCATCACTCGCGGGCTTGATTGGAACGCGCCCATTTTCCCGTATCAGCTCGGCCATCCGGATGAAGACCATGCCCGCGACGACAACGACGATGCGGCAGGCATGCAGAAGTCCATCGTAGGAACATCGTTCTTTGACTGGGAGCAGGACCGGCAGCCGCGCATTCCGCTCAGTGACTCGATCATCTACGAGATTCACGTCAAGGGTTTCACTCATTGCAACCAGGAAGTTCCCCAGGAACTGCGCGGAACCTATGCCGGGCTGGTGTCCAAAGCCCCGCTGGCGTATCTCAAGAAACTCGGCGTCACCGCCGTCGAACTCATGCCCGTTCACGCCTTTCTGGACGACAAATCGCTGGTCGATCGCGGGCTTCGCAATTACTGGGGATACAACACCACCTGTTTCTTCGCCCCCACCGCGCGTTATTCCAGTTGCGGGGATGACGGCTGCCAGGTTTCGGAATTCAAGTCCATGGTCAAGGCCCTGCACCGCGAGGGCATTGAAGTGATCCTCGATGTCGTCTACAACCACACCTCTGAAGGCAATCACATGGGGCCGATGCTCAGCTTCCGCGGCATCGACAACACCACGTACTATCGCGTGATGCCCGACAATCCGCGCTACTACATGGACTACACCGGCACCGGCAACAGTCTCAACGTGCGCCATCCCCAGGTGCTCAAACTGATTATGGACAGCCTGCGTTACTGGGTGGAAGAGATGCACGTCGACGGTTTCCGTTTCGATCTGGCATCCACTCTCGCGCGCGAGTTGCACGATGTCGATCGCCTTTCCGCATTTTTCGACGTCATTTATCAGGACCCCGTCATCTCGCAGGTGAAGCTGATCGCCGAACCATGGGACGTCGGCGAAGGCGGCTATCAGGTGGGTAAGTTCCCGGTCTTGTGGGCGGAGTGGAACGGCAAATATCGCGACACCGTGCGCCGTTACTGGAAGAGCGACGACGGTCAGCTTTCCGACCTTGCCTATCGCCTCACCGGATCCAGCGACCTGTACCAGCTCGACGGCCGGCGGCCGTCCGCGAGCATCAATTTCGTCGTCGCCCACGATGGCTTCACCCTGCACGACCTGGTCAGCTACAACGAAAAGCATAACGAAGCCAACGGCGAGAACAATAACGACGGCGCCAACGACAACCATTCCTGGAATATGGGTGGGGAAGGTCCCACCGGCGATCCCGAAATTCTCGAGCTGCGCGAACGCCAGAAGCGAAATTTCCTGGCGACGCTGATGCTCTCCCAAGGCGTGCCGATGCTTTGCGGCGGAGACGAGATCGGCCGCGACCAGCAAGGCAACAACAATGCCTATTGCCAGGACAATGAACTCACTTGGCTCAATTGGGACCTCGACGAGCGCCGCCAGGCGCTACTCGATTTCACCCGCAAGCTGATTGCCCTGCGGCGCGACCATCCGAATCTCCGCCGCCGCAAGTTTTACCAGGACCGCAGCATCCGCCACAGCGACATCAAAGACATCCAATGGGTACGCCCGGACGGCAACGAAATGACCGACGAGGAATGGACCGCCGGCTGGGTCCGCTGTCTCGGTGTCATCTTCAACGGCCAAACCATCGACCACATCGACGAGCATGGAGACAAAATTCTCGACGACACTTTCCTCATCATGCTGAATTGCCATCATGAGCCCATTAACTTCTTCATGCCCAAGTCCCCTCGCGACATGTCTTGGACCGTGGTTCTCGACACCAACCGGCCCGCTCTGAAGCTGGGCGATCATCCGGTACAATGCGGCGAGCCGCTCGAGTTGGCGCGCAATTCGTTGGTCGTGTGCTGCGAACAGGACCTATCCTCTCCGCCCGCAAGTGGCGGCTAGCTGTGGGGCAGGTTATTAACCGGTTATTAACCTGCCGCGGGTTATCAACCCGCGCTCTATCTGGAGTTTCTACATTTTCTGCACAGACTAAAGTCCGTGCCACCTTGGCTGCCTCGTGGCACCGGCGTTGCCTGTGCGCGGCGGGTTATCAACAGTTATCAACCCGCCTCGTCGCGGCACTTCGCCACAATAATCGTAATGTCGTCATGCTGCCGATTCGGGCTGTGCCGCCGAACCTCTTCCACAATCGATGCAACCAGCGCCTCAGGCCGCTGCTCCTTATGCCGCCGCAATGCATCCACTAAACGCTGCTCTCCGAACTCTTCCTCGGCTTCATTCAACGATTCCGTAATGCCGTCGGTGTAAAGCGCGAAGGTGTCCCCTTCCACTAGTTGGCACTCCGCGGTTTCACACTCCCAATCCTCGAAAATCCCGAGCACGGTCGCGGTGGAGTGCAGCCGATCCACCTTGCCATCCCCTCGCATCACGAGACCGCACAGATGCCCGCAGTTGGCATACCGTATGCTCCGTTCGCAGTCGTCGTATTCGGCAAAGAACAGCGTGGCATAAGCGCTGTCAGCCGTATTCTCGTAGAAGCGTTGATTCACCGATTGCAGAAAGCGCCGCGGCTGGTCCAACGCGATGGCGCATTGGCTGCGCAGGTTCGCCTGCAGATTGGCCATCAAGAGCGCGGCCGCCATTCCCTTACCCGCAATGTCGCCTACCACCAAACCCAGACGCCCGCGTCCCAGATCGAGAAAATCGTAGTAATCGCCGCCAACCTGCAGCGCTTGAATGCAGGTGCCCGCGTATTCCAACGTTTTGAGAGCCGGCAAAGTTTGTGGGAAAAGCCTTGCTTGGACCTGCTTGGCTATTTCCAGCTCTTGCGCGGCGCGCCGTTCCGCTTCCTGCTTCGCCTCGTTGGCGCGGCGTTGCGCTTCCACATCACGGCTCACCTCGTCGAAGCCAACCAGGGAGAATGAATTCCCGTCGATATCGCTGAACCGCGTGAACACTCCGCCCCAGACCGTCTGCGGGTCGCCGGCCGATGGCTCCGGTCGTCCGTATTGAACGCGCTTCAAGCGCGGTGTATTGAGAAACCGGACTCCGCGGCTCCGCCATTCATGAAAAGTCGCACCGACGTCTTCCGTCAAAAACACTACCTGCGTGGGACGGCCGACCAGTTTGTATTCTCTCGAGTCCGGCCTCGCCTGAATCAGCGAGAGCACCGCGGTGCCATTAGGTGGGGCCACGGCAACCCACCGTGTGCCCGATTGCAACCGGGCATCGAAGGCAAGATCGAATCCAAGCTGGTCGACATAAAACCGCACACTGCGCTCCTGATCGCGAACGTAAATATTAACCGCATTCAGGCGCAGGTAGGGTTCTCGCGCGCGAGAGCTGCCCATGGCCGTGATTATAAGCCCCGTACAAGTTACACTTTGAGTTTCCCGGTCGAGAAGAAATAGTGGCAACGCCAGAGAAGCAACGATGCACCGCAGAACTTTACTGAAACTTCTAGCCTTGTTGCCGATTCCCGCTCTGCGGGCTTGGGCAGAGACGGCTAGTTTTCCGGGAAACTACGGACCCATGTTGCGCGAGATCGGCGCGGTGGTGTTGCCCGCTGAACTCGGCCGCGCGGGCACGGATCGCGTGGTCGAGTTATTTGAACGCCATGTGCGCGAGTACCGGCCGGGCGCCGATCTCGACCACGGTTACGGATTGACACGGGTACGGGTCAAGCCACCCTCGCCCGCGCCCGCGTATTTGCGGCAATTAGCGGCGATGAAACATCCGGTCTCCGCCCAGACCATCGGGGAAGCCCTCAACGCCGCCGCAGTGAAGGAGTTGCCGCGATTCGCCGAGGGCAACCATGTCGCCGCCAGCCTGATGGCTTTCTATTTTCACAGCAGCGACGCCAACGATCTGTGTTACCGGGCGGCGATTGGCCGGGACCAATGCCGCGGCTTGGACGGTTCCGGCCAGCCGCCGGCTCCTCTAAAAGGAGCGCTGTGAGGGTGCGCCATGAGAGCGATGTCTGCATCGTTGGAGGCGGAATTTCGGCTGCACTGCTGGCGCAGAAACTGGCGGAGCTGCGCCCCGGGATATCGATCACCGTGATCGAAGCGGGGCAACGCCTTTTCGATGTGGAAAACCGCATGAACTACCGGCGGCGCTATACCGAATACGGTGAGAATGCCTGGCCCGGTGATTTTATTCCGGATCAGGCGGCCAAAGGCGGTGTCTCGCGAACCATGGCGGTGGGCGGACAAGCGCTGCACTGGGGTGGAACGTGCAACCGCTTCTCTGAAGAAGACACGCGGTTGAAATCGATGTTCGGCTTGGCGACCGACTGGCCAGTGGAGTGGAAGGAACTCGAGAAATTCTATTGCGAAGCAGAGCGGAGGTTGGGCGTTTCCGGCGAACCCAGTCCATTTCCGGAAGACTGGCGCTCCGAACCGTATCCGATGAAGGAAATGGTCCTCAGCCACAACCTGCTGGAACTGCAAAAATGGGCCAACCAAAGCGGCATCCCGTTTCAGGGCATTCCGCAAGCCAAGAATACTGAGCCGTATGACGGCCGCGCCCAGTGCATCCGTTGCAATACCTGCCTGATTTGTCCCACTGGCGCTCGCTATTCGCCCGATTTCACTTTCCAGCAACTGCTCGCGGCGAAGAAGATTCAACTGCACGATCGTACTCTGGTACGCCGCCTGGTCATGCACGAAACCAGAAACACGATTGCGGTCGCAGAAGCCGTAGACCGGACCAAGCCGAATGAAAAGATCGAGTATCGTGCACCGGTTTTCGTGGTGGCCTCCGGATACACCTGGAGCCCGCATTTATTGCTGCTCTCACGCAACGCGCGTCTTCCCGCTGGGCTCGCCAATCGCAGCGGCTTGGTGGGTCGCTATATGGCGGGGCACGCCTTTATGTCCACCTTTATTGAAATCAATGCGCGCATTTACCCTGGCATGAATGAGACCCACAGCCTCATCTCCCGCCAGTTCTTCCGCTCGCCAAAAGACAAACCGTTTGTGCGGCACGATCTGCGAGTGTGGGAGAGTACGCTGGGCCGCGAACCGCGTTTGCGCGACAACGAAGGAACGCTTTTGCTGGGCGACGAACTGATGGCGGATTGGCGCCGGCGCGCTCAACGCGCCACTGCCCGCGTTCGTGCTTACATTGATGTTCATCCGGACCGCAATAGCAGCCTCACGCTGGACGAGAGCGCCCGGAATGTGTGGGGCGATCCGCTGCCCAAGATCGAGCATCGCTTGGACGCTGACACTCAATCTCGCCAAGCCAGAGTCCGCGAGCACGTGTTGGGTATCTTTCAGCAATTGGCGAGAACCGGCGATGGCAAAATTCTGAATACCAGCGACGGAGATTATCTTGACCACCCAGCCGGGGGATGCCGCATGGGAACCGATCCGTCGACGAGCGTGTGCGACAGCTATGGCAGGACGCACGATCACGAAAATCTGTTCGTGGTGGGCGCGCCGGCGCTGCCCACCGCCGGCTGCACCAATGGCACTCTCACCTTTGCCGCCTTGACGCTGCGGGCCGCCGGAAAGATCGCGGAACAGATCCCGGGAGCTAAACCAAAATGACGCAGAAATGGATTTTGTGCTTGGCGCTCGCAGGC
>DATFZA010000676.1:0-3552 GCA_035314765.1 Bryobacteraceae bacterium | reverse complement strand
GAACTCTGCGCGCTGCTGGGTCCGAACGGCGCGGGAAAATCGACGCTGCTGAGGATTCTCACGGGACTTCTTCCTCCCGACGCCGGAGATGCGGTGGTCGCTGGGTTGCCAGTGGCTGGCAGCCCGCGCGAGATGCGCCGCAAGATCGGGGTCGTGCCGGAGAACCTGGCGCTGTTTCCGGAGTTGACCATTGAAGAGCATTTGAGCATGTCCGGGCCAGTCTACGGGCTGGACAAGCGCGTCACGCGGGAGCGCTCCGAACAGTTGCTGCAGGTGCTGGGCATCGCCGAGACCCGTCACACGTTCGCCAAAGAATGCTCGCATGGCATGCGCAAGAAAACCGCGCTGGCCATGGCGCTGTTGCACAATCCGCCGGTTTTGTTTCTGGATGAGCCGTTTGAAGGCTTGGATCCGGTGTCCTCGGATACGCTGCGCCACTTGCTGGAATCGATGGCCAAACGCGGCATCACGGTGCTGCTGACGTCGCACATTCTGTCGCTGGTGGACCGCGTGGCCGGGCGGTTGATGTTGCTACGCGAAGGCAAGCTGGTTTGGAACTCGCTGCTTTCCGAGTTGCCGGGCAACGCGGAAGCGTTGTATTTCGATCTGGTGGAAAGCCCGGCACGGGAAGAGCTGCCTTGGCTGAAGTTGTAGCAGTAGTCGGGGCAATCGCGCGCAGCTCGTGGCGGGAACTGCGCAGTCTCGGTTCGTTTCAAGGCAACAATCTTCTGGCGCTGATTGTACTGATGATGGCGGAGGAGCCGCGCAATTTGCAATCGAGCGCCAGCTTCTATTGGCTCATCATCGCGGTGCTGTTTCTGTTTCCGCTTTCGGCTGATTTGCTGCGGCAGGTCCCCAAAGACCGGCTTTTGTTATGGCCTTTGAGTAATGGGCAAATGGCGGCCATCCGCGCGGCTACGCTCTTACTCAATCCGGTGCTGTGGATCGCGTTGGTGGTGGCCATATTTGTGCATAGCGCCATGCTGGGGTTGATGCTGGCGCTGGCGAGCTTCGCAGTGCAGTTGCTGGTGCGAATCCGCTTGCCGCGCTTGAATCTATTGCGCTTCATTGGAAGCTTTCCCAGCCGCTTGGGTGGACTGATCCAGAACCATTTGCGCGTGCTGTTGAGCGCTCTGGATTTCTATTTCGCGGTATTGTTTGCTACTTGCGCGGCGATTTATTGCTTTCTCACGGTAAGTCCTGACACGATGGCCAAAGTAGTCATCGGCCAGCTGGTCATTATTTTTCTCAGCACGTTGGCGCAGTGCCAGTTCGGTTTCGATGACGCGGCGGAGCGCGTGCGCTACCGGTTGTTCCCGCTCTCGGGCGCGGAGATTCTGCTGGCGAAAGATATTGCTTGGTTCCTGCTGGCGATTCTGCTCACTTGGCCTTTTCACTTCTTAGCCTGTATTTCCTCGGCCCTGACGGTGCTAGCGATCGGCCATCACACCGCCGTGCGCGAACCAGTGCGGCAACATCGCTGGCGATTTGCGGAAGGGCGCTTGGGTACGGTGGGGCTGTTGCAGATGTTCGCAGCCATGTCGTCGGGCGTGGCGGTTTCGCAGGCGGGGCCGCTGGCGGGGCTGCCGTTTGTGGGCGTGTATGTCGCTTCGCTGTGGTTCTATGGGAGAAAATGGGAGGAGCAAAACGGCTCATGAAGGGCGGGTACCTTTTCTGGCCCTTGAATTGTTGAGTTGCCTTTCGCCGGAAGACAGCGTACCCTGAACTTAGTACCAACGCTTATGGATTTGGAACGTCTTCATCGCATTACGGTCGACGAGGGCAAATGCGGAGGCCGGCCATGTATTCGCGGCCAACGCATTCGCGTCACTGACATTCTGGAGCTGCTCGGCGCTGGAGCCTCGTTCGATGAAATCCTTGCTGACTACTCATTCTTGGACCGCGAAGACATCCTCGCTGCAATCGACTACGCCGCTCTTCAGACGGACCATGCCGTTTTGCAGACTTCTTGAAGTTTCTGGTCGACAATCAACTTCCCGCCGCTCTCGCGTATTTCCTCCGCAAGCGCGGCGTCGACTGCCTCGGACATTGCCATTTGCCGATATGCGACAGAGCAGGAGCGGATCGTCATCACCAAAGACGAAGACTTCTTCTATCTCGCCAGCCGGCCAAAAATCGCTGGTTAGGCTGCTCTGGGTTCGCAAAGGTAATTGCCGGACTCAGGTATTGCTCGACGCCATCGAAAGCGCTTGGCCGAAACTCGAGGTTCGGTTCAAAGCTGGAGAACAAATCGTCGAATTGCGCTAGGGCGGCAGCGGAGTTTTGAAAGTGGGAAGAGGCGACCTGCCACAAAATCTTTGCGAGCCGAATGGTTTTACGAAAGTCTAACGCAAATAGCACTGGAACGCGCCCCAATAGTAGGGCTTAGCATAAGCCGTCTTACGCAATTCGCGGCGGGCGATTTGCAGTGCATCCGCCGGCGGCGTGCCTTTGCCGATGGCGGCGTAGAAGTTGTCCATCAGCATCGCGGTGGATTCATCCGATACATCCCACAGCCCTGCCACTACGTTGCTAGCCCCAGCTTGCAAAAAGGCCCAAGTCAGTCCGACGAGTCCTTCGCCGGCATAGGTGCGTGCCCCGGAACTTCGGCACGCGGAGAGGGTGACCAAATCGGCGTGCAGCGGCACGTCGATGATGTTGCGGGCATATAGGCGAAACCCGTCGCTGCCGGGAGACAGAATGACGGCGGAATCCAAGGGGCTGCGCTGGTTCGCTTCCGCATGCGCGGCGATATGGATGATGTCGAAATTTCCAGGCTTCAGCTTGGACCAGGCTTCCGGACGGGCATTATCGCCGGTGATGACGCTTTGTTCTGCGCCGGATAGATGCTTCCTGACACTAGCGATCTCTTCCGGGGCATGGGGCAGGGCAGGGAAATCGGGTCCGGGTGAGAGCGGATTGCCAATGATCAGGGCCTTTTGAGAACCGCCGCCTTTTGCGCCACCATGGAACACGCCGAACGATGGCGCGACGGCGATGGTTGCATCGTCCATCCAGTAGCGTGGTTTGTCGCCGCCGTAGATTGGGAGAGTTTCGAAGCTGAGCCGGTGCAACGGACCATCCGGCACTATGATGACCCGTGCCCCGATTGGCAACATCGAGGCGGCTGGAACAACCAGCATGTCATACAAGGCGCGGCCAGCGTCGTTCTGCGTTACCAGGGGATCGCGCACGGTCTCAACGAATCCACTGTATTCATCAACCAGTTTGGCGATTTCGTCCGAGGAAGGAAGGACGAAAACGCGTGTCTCTTTCGGTGTCGTGATCCACAAGAACGACCGGCGCGGCGCTAGCCAATAGGACATCCAAATGGCGTCGGACTGGCGGGCGATCGCGCTGAACTCAGAGCCTTGACTCGGAGTGGCGCCTGGCAGCTTTTCATCGAACCGCTGGGACAACACCCTGGCCCGGCTGCTATCGGCTACGGCGAGCGCCTTCACCGGGTCGGTTTGCGTCATGAGGGCGTCCACGTAGTCCTGATAGAAGTGGATCAGCGCGGCGAGAAATGTGATTTTGTTTTCGCTGCCGTTC
>DATFZA010000675.1:0-3173 GCA_035314765.1 Bryobacteraceae bacterium | reverse complement strand
GGGATATAGACGCCGTTCGCAAGCTCGGGTTTCACTACTATTCCACGCACATCATCGTCTCGCACGGCTATGGCGCTTTCATTGACTACGGCGGCTCCGTTCGTGTCGGGGGGTTGGTGGTCAATACCGGCGACCTGCTGGTCGGGGATATGCACGGTGTGTTGCGCATTCCCGCCGAAATACCGCTGCTTGAACTCGCGGAAGCCGCCGGTGAAGTGGATCGCCTGGAAAGTGAGATTTTCGCCTTCTGCCAGTCTCCCAGCTTTAATATCGACGACTTGGCGAAACTGGATGCTTCCGTTCAGAGACGGTGGCCAAAGCCTTTGGGCGCTGACAAGCGAGTCACGCAAACAGCCTGATAGAGGAGACCCCCCAGCATGTCCAGCAAGCGTGTAGCGTTCGTCAATACGGTCACTACCCTGCCTAGCGTCTTCAAAGCGTTGGTGAACGAATTGGCGCCGCAGCTCGACGTGTTCAGCATTGTGGACGAGAGCCTGTTGCAGAACACCATCCGCAGCGGCGAACTCACCAAGCCTACGATCCTCCGCCTGGTGAACTATCTCTCCATGGCTCAACAGGCCGGCGCCGATATTGTGATGGTCACCTGCTCGTCCATCGGACCGGCCGCCGACATCGGCCGCTCCCTGGTAGACATCCCGGTTTTGCGGGTGGATGAAGCCATGGCGGAAAGAGCTCTGGAGTGCGGGTCGCGCATCGGCGTCGCCGCCACGCTCTCCACCACGCTCAAACCGACGGCGGATTTGATCCAGCGCAAGGCCAGCGAAGCCGGCAAGCACGTTACGATTGTCTCGAAGGTATGCACTGGCGCGTTCGAAGCGCTAAGCGCCGGAGACACCAACCTCCACGACTGTCTGGTCGCACAAGGGCTCAAGGAACTGATGTCGCAAGTCGATGTGGTGGTCCTCGCGCAAGCTTCCATGGCGCGAATCGTGGACTCGCTGGCGCCTTCGGAAAAGACGCTGCCAATTTTCTCCAGTCCGCGGCTGGCGGTGGAGCGGCTCGCTAAAATGGTTGAAACGAACGAATTGACAGGAGTGAAGTAGCTATGCGTTGGCGTGCATTTTTGATCGGTTTCGTGATCTCTTGTGTTCCACTTTGTGTCCCGCTTTTGCTGTTCAGCCAGGACCAGAGCGGCAAGCCTAAGGTGCTGATGATTGGGGTCAACGGCATGGAATGGGACATCCTGCGCCCGCTCCTGCTGCAAGGCAAACTACCGAATCTTGCCGGCATGATCCACAAAGGCGTTTACGGTAAGCTTCGAACCGTTTCCGCACCGAATTGTCCGCGCGTCTACACCACCATGTTCACCAGTACCCGGCCGGAAGAGCATGGAGTCACCGGTTTTATCGTCGGCGGAATTACGGCCAATACGCACATGCTGAAGGAAGAACCGATTTGGTCCATCCTTTCGAAGAAAGGCGTCACGGTCGGAATGGCCAATGTTCCGGCTACTTTCCCGGTCATGCCGGTAAATGGGTACATGATCAGCGGGATGCTGACTCGCGGCAAGAACTGCGAGGACGGCGTACTGTGCGCTCCCAAGCTCAGCGAGGTGGAAGGGGGCGATGCGGTTTATCCCGCCGCGTTCAAGAAAGAGCTGTTGAATAAACTGGGCGACTTCTACATCGACTGCGAAGGGATGCCCGGCGCCGGGGAGTTAGCAGGCCACGAATCGGAGGTAATCAACAAATGGCTGGATAAGGTCCAGGTCATTCGCGATCAGCAGACCAAGATGTTCGACTATCTGCTGGACAATCACGCCACCGACTTCACCTGGTTCGTTCAATCCTGCGAAGACCGTACCGGTCACTGGCTGTATCCCATCGCTCCTTACAACGCCGGCTACAACCCCAAGATCAACGCCGTGCGGCCGGACGCGTTTCCGAATCAATATATCGCCTTAGACAAAGTGCTCGGTTCCATTCTCAAGCATATTGACTCCAACACCTACGTGTTCATCGTGTCCGATCATGGCATCAAGCCGCTGCGGGAGTTCGAGGAAACCGATTCGCACGCTCATTCAGACCACGAGAAAACCACGCCCGTGATCGCGAAACACGATTTCGCCGATGGCGACGACGTGCCCGGATCCTTTATTGCAATCGGCCCTGACATCAAACAAGACGTACGGCTGCTGGGGTTTGTGGCCTCGGTGTACGACATTGCGCCCACCGTCTTGCATATCTACGGCATCGATCAACCGGCGCAGATGCGAGGTCATGTGCTGAAGGAAATCTTCGCCGATCCGGATAAGAAAGTCGTGGCCAAGCAGTAACTCGAACCCGGCACGAGAATGGCTCTCCGCTACTCGGTCAACCTCAGCATGCTCTTTACTGAACACCCGTTTCTGGATCGCTTCAGCAAAGCGGCGCGCGCAGGGTTCACGGCGGTGGAGTATCTGTTTCCTTATGAGTTTGATCGCACTGAGCTGAGAACCCGTCTGCAAGACTTCGGGCTGACCCAGACTCTGTTTAACCTGCATCCTGGCAATACCAACCTGGGAGAATGGGGCACTTTGAGCAATCCCTCACCGTGGGCTCTAGCGGCAAGTTCCAGGCCAACAGGGAAGCAGTAACCGCTCGGCACGCAACATGACTTTAAGCGGAGACTCTTGAAGGGGAGACCATGACTACTTGGAAAAATTGGATTGACGGTAAGTGGACGGACGGCGCATCCGGCGAGAAGACGGCGGTTGAGAATCCAGCGACGGGAGCGCCGATCGCGGAGGTCCAAAACTCGAATCGCGCCGACGTGGATCAAGCCACCCAGGCTGCTAAGCGCGCCTTCTATGACGGACGCTGGACCAATCTCATGCGCGGCGATCGCCAACGGATGATCTGGCGTCTGGGAGAACTGGTCGAAAAAAACGCGGAGAAATTGGCCCGCGTGGAATCGGAGAACACCGGCAAGCCCTTCAGCTACCTGAGTCTGGGAATGGACATCCCGGCGGTGGTCGATCATCTTCGCTTTTTCTCTGCGTGCACTCGCGACACGTACGGTGAAGAGGCAGGCGAGTACTTGCCGAACTGCACTTCCATATTCTTCAGTGAGCCCGCCGGAGTTGTGGGCCAGATCGCGGCCTGGAACTATCCACTGCTTTTGGCGGTATGGAAAATCGGCCCGGCGCTGGCCGCGGGTTGCACGCTGGTGCT
>DATFZA010000674.1:0-3638 GCA_035314765.1 Bryobacteraceae bacterium | reverse complement strand
TGTACTGATCCGCCGCATTTTTCTGCTGGCCTTGCATCCACCTCTTTATTTCCCAAATCCAGGAAGCGAGCATCAGAAAGACAGTCAATATCAGGCCCAGGAAATCCGCATGCGCAAGCAAAAAAGACGGCTTGTCTTTGTCATAGAAACTGACCGCTCCGGGATGCAGCGGAGGGCCGAATCCGGCTTGCGCCGTGGGCCGGCGTACCTGTGCCAGCAGCAACCGCACTTCGGTCATTCGTTCCGGAATTTCCTCCATGATTTCCTGGCGCCGCTCCATCAGCGCGCCCGTAATAGCCCGGATCGCGGCCTCGTTGGCGTCGTCCCGGGCCAGCAGAGTGCGATGGACCCCAACCGTGGGCAGATCCATCGCCGGTATCGGCGGTCTCCCCAAATACGCCCCCTCCGGAATCACCGTAGGCTCAAACGCCGGCTGCTTGATCTTCATGGCCGCCGCGTGCTCAATGGGAAGAAAAATGAATTCACCCGATTGCACCAGCCGCTGGATCGAAGGATTGCCCAGTGCGCGCACCCGGAAGATCGCGTCCGCCTGCCCCTTCAAGAACGCTTCATCCGCGGCTTCATCGCTCGCGCCGATGAAATGAAAATCTTCCGCATGCAGACCAAAATGTTCCGCCACGCTGAGAAAGCTTCGAAATTGTCCGCCACTTCTTGCCAATGCAATCCGTGTGTCATGCAAATCCGCGAAACTATGGATGGGCGAATCCTTGCGGACCAACAATTGGAACGCGTCGTCGTACAATATCGCGATAATCCGTGCCGCGGGTCCAGGCAAAACATCCGCTTGAGCGGCAGCCATTTGCGCGCGCCCCTCATCCAGCATCCGCAAATTTTCCACTGTCCCGCCCGTCGCGAGAAGCGTGATCCGGATTCTTGGGTTGTACCGCTCGACGACTTTTTTCAGGGCGTTGCCGAGGATGTAGCTTTCGCCGGTTGCGGATCCGGCGGCCAATGTCAAGTGCTGGGTTTTGGACCCCTGTAAGAACGCAACGCCGAGCCCGCTGATGACACTGAGACTAAGGACGCCGATAGCGATCGGCAGGATTCTGTTCAAGCCTGGCGTTGGCATGGTCTAAGGATAGTTAACGTCGATTACAAAACGGTGAATGCAGGCGTTCACCGGGTTCGTGCTTCGCCATTCACCCAGAACTCGACGCCATGGGCTTCGAGGGCCTCGGGCACTTCCCAGCGTTCCATCATCCGCTCAATTGCCGTGGCGGGTATCGCCGTGGTGCGTTCCCGGTTCTGGACGAACAGGCGATCGTTTGAAGCCTCAACGTAGACGATTTTGGTTCGCGCCTGATATGCAGTGAACAAATCCACCAACGGAGATCGCGTGTCCTGACTCAGGTTTGTCGCATTCCAGGCAAAGCTCTCGCAGCGGCGGAGCAATTCTCGGGCGCGTTCCCGAGCCAACTGAACGACCGGGCCCTGATTTCCCACGGGCGGCGCGCCGGTTTCCTCCCGAATGGCGTCGAGCGAAATCTGTTGCAAGTCCCGGCCATTCCGCCGAATCCAAGTGTCTTTTCCAGCGCCAGGGAGTCCGGACATCAGAATCACTTCGTACTTCGAGCTGTCATGAGCTTTATAATTCGCATCGCGATTTTCCGCGCGAAAATATTGAAATCGGCTGAGAGCGGATGCAAACTTTCTAGGACCCTCCAGGCACCGATGCTCGCCACAGAACTCGCGAAACCAATCAATTCGAGCAAGAAGATCGGCCTGATCTACACACTCGCGGCCCAGTGCATCCGCTTCGGCAAGAATCGCCAATAGATCGCAGCGGGCAGTTTGGCTAATCAGAAAAGCCATCCGAAGAGAATCGGGCCGCTGCATTAAGTAAAAAGGGACTTGGTGATAGCGAATCAGCGCGCAGACCTGTTCCCGCGATTGAAAATCGGCGCCCCGCTCCCAGAGAATTCGGCGAGCCTGAATTGCCCCGCGCCGAGAGTGGCCACGAGAAGTGATGCGGCCGTTCTCCACTCGTGTACACGCGGGTTTCGCGACGTCGTGCAGCAAAGCGGCCGCGAACAAGACGCGCCGTTCTGATTCGGGCAAGCTTTGCCACTTACCCAGCCCGGCCAATGCCTCACAGACCATTCTTACGTGAGTCCAGACGTCGCCTTCAGCATGAAAAGCCGGGTCCTGGGGGCAGTCCTTCATCGCATGAATCCATTCAAATTGCTCGTCAAGCGTTTGCCAATGCACGCTCGGATCGAGCGCCAACGGATTCATGAGAACAGATCCACACCTTCCCGGAGGCAATTCGGTTCGATGGGACGATCCATCCAATGCTCGCCCGAGTCCTTCACCACTTGCAGAAAACTAGCGCGAACCAACTTGTACCGGCCAATCACTCGCCGGCCGTCTTCGTGCTTAATGTAAAGACCCTCCATAGTTTCAGAAGACGAGCACCGGGAACGCCCCACGTACTTCTCCAGATTTGCGGCTCTTCCCTCAACCAGAACCGGGACCGGAACGACGGGACTTCCGGCGAGAAGAACGCGGCGCCCTTCCGTACTCAGAAATTCGTCGCGTTCTCGATCGAACACATCGAACTCCAGAAAATAATGCGGGAGTTGATCGTATGCAATCGTATGACGAGCGTAGAGCCACTCACCGTACATCACGTAGCGGAGCCCGAGGAGGTTCAGCAGAGTGGCCGCGTGGTAACTCGTCCAACGCTTCAGCAGGTCGAATTGCCGTTCGCGCGCTCCACCGGTGAGCGCATGGCCCCGGCTCTGCAAAACCAACGCTCCGTGTTCATCGAAACTGATGCCGCAATTCGACCCGTCCAATTTTTCCTCGACAACCAGCGCAAGGCCATCCAGCGCCTCGCGCGCAATTTCGTTGAGGTCCTGATCGCCTGGCTGAATTCGTGAACCAGAGATGTGCGGCGTGCGCGGATATTTCAGGATCTCGATCATGACTGTACACGAATGACAGCGATGCGATGATTCAGCACATGCTCGACGGACGATCGCACCGCACCCGCCTGATTCGCCATATCGAGAAGTTGATCGGGACTGAATAAATGCAGATGCTCCGGATTGTCATCTGCCACGGAGGGGACGCTCAGCACCACAAAACGCTGTGCCACACAGCATGCAGATTTCAGCGCCGCCAGAGGGTTTCGCATGTGCTCCAAAACTTCCAACATCGTCACAACGTCAAAGGATCTGGGAGCGAATCCCATTCGTTCCGCGCTCATTAGCGCAACGGTCAAATGCGACACTCCTCCGATTCGGACCGCGCCGAGATCGGCCACCCGCCGTTCGTCCACATCGATTGCTGTTACCCGCACGCCAGGCAAGGAGTCCAACAGAGGCCACAAGAAAGTGCCTCGCCCGCTGCCAACATCCAACAAGCTTTGCGGATCAATACCGCGAAGGATTCCGAGCACTCGTTGAACTCGCGGGAGCTGGATGTTTGCCTTGAATTTGTGGAGACGCAACCCGGCGCGTCGCCCGTCTTCGAGCGTCGCGGAAGCGTCTTTGAGGCGTCCGCGAACGAAGGCGCAGGCGAGTTCATTGTAGTAGCGGTCCACGGACAATCTCATCATAGTCTTGATCGGCCGGTGACCCTGACGATGATGATCCCAGGATAGACTGGTCTGG
>DATFZA010000673.1:0-4728 GCA_035314765.1 Bryobacteraceae bacterium | reverse complement strand
AGAAGACCACTTTTGGCGCGGACCTGATCGAAGGGATGAAGCTCGTGCTTGGCCACCAGCGCGGCAAAGTCGGCCTGGAGCAAGTGTGGCCGAAGCCCATCGATGTCAAGGCCATTCGCAAACATGTGAAAATGTCGCAGGCCGAATTCTCGCGCGCCTATGGCATCAGCAAAACGCGCGCTGCAAGAGTGGGAGCAGGGCGGGCGCCAACCCGACTCCGCCGCGCGCGCGTATTTGACGGTCATTGCGAGAGAACCTACCCTGGTGCGCCGGGCACTCGCCAGCGAATGAAGATGGGCGCCGACGAAAGCGGGAACTAACTGCGAACCGGAGCGCAGAAAAAGGGTCGGCGACGGCCAAATTCCATCGCTGCCTCGGCGGAGCGGTACGCTCGCCCCCGGTCTGATCTCCGCGCTCCCAAGGCGCACTGCCGCAGGGTGGGATAGACTTTGGTGGGCCCGACAGAACTCGAATCTGTGACCTCTACCGTGTCAAGGTAGCGCTCTAACCAACTGAGCTACGGGCCCGGAGGGGAACGGGCAACCTCCAATATAACATCTATAGCGAATTTTGCCGATAGGACACTGTGATGGTGCTTCGTCTCCTTCCCGGTCTGCTGCTATGCCTGTCGCTTCAGGCGCAAACCGATGCCCGGCTGTGGCGCTATCTCCATCCCGACGCCAAGGCGGTGATCGGGGTCGATTGGGGCCGCTTCCAGCAGTCCGCGGTTTGGACCATGTTCCAGGAGAAACTGGGCGCACTCCCACTGCCGGTTAAGGGTCTGCCGTTTCTCAAGGACATCGACCGCATCCTGCTCTCGTCACCCGGCGCTCCCGAAAATAGCGAAGGCAAGAAGGACGCCCAGGTTCTGATCGTCGTCCACGGCAATTTCGCTCCCGATTCGGTGCGCAAAGCGCTGGTTGAGCAAGGTTTGCACCGACAGATCTACGGCAAGTTCTACATTTACCGCCCACAGACTACGAGCAACCAGGACTTGGGATTCGTTGTCGCCGATGCGCAAACCGTATTGATTGGCGATCTCAGCTCGCTCTGCGCGGCCCTGGACCGGTCGGAGTTCACGCAGATCACGCCGGGTCCAACTTTGACGCGCGCTGCCGTGCTCGATGCCCAGAACGACTTTTGGGCGGTGATCTCGAATCCAAACATCTTGGCGGGCGACCGCTTGCAAGGGTTTATTACAGGAGACGACCTGAGCGGCCTGGGCGGGGGCCTCGAATTCGGCGTGAGCTTACGCGAGGGGTTCGCCTTCAACGTGACTCTGAAAACGGCCTCGGAAGCGATGGCCAAACATCTGGCCGATCAGATTTCGACCGCTGTCAAACTCAGCCTCAAAGATAAACCCGCCAACCCGGCCTTGGCTGAGATGGGAAAGAAGTTGAAGATTGCCGCCGCCGGCGACACAGTCTCGATGAATCTACATCTCACCAAAGAGGAAATGGAGCGGAGCGCACGCCTCTATCAGGATTCGCTAAAGATTCAGGCGTCGATAAAGACCGCCGCGCCAAAAGCGCCGCCGCCGCTCAACTTAGCCATCGAGACGCCGCCAAAGACGATACCGCAAAAAGACAAGATGGTCATTCGGATTGAAGGATTGGACGGCGGCACGCGCGAAGTGCCGTTTAACCACTAATTAAGCCGTCTGCGGGGTGAGCGGACCCGGCTTTAGAATCCCGATCGCGCCACAGCCGATGTGGCCGCAACTGCAGGTCTCCTCGGCTCTATCCTTGTTCTGCTCGCAATAATCGCTGCAATACTTCGAGTTGATTCGCGGGTCGCACAGGCAGCCCTGCTTGGCACAAGTCTTCCAGTGGATTTCCGAATCCATAGCTTCCCGCTTCTATCATCGCATGGGACGCCTACCGCGACGCTAGGTTCAAGATTGGCCGCTGATGAACGCCGATCAACGCGGATTCAGAACGCGCTACGATTCTGGTATGGCCAAAGCCAGAGGCAAGAACGAATTGGTTGAGGTGAAATGCCCGTGCTGCGAGGCCACCCTGTTCGTCGACCCGCAATTGAAGTCGGTGATTCGTTATGAGGAGGCGAAGAAGCGGCCGGTCTTTGAAGACATGTCGGAAGCCGTCCAAAAGCTGAAGGGCGAGGAGGCTCGCCGCTCCGAAGCTTTCGAAAAGTCTTTCGAGCAACATCGCAACAGCCAACAGGTGTTGGCGCGCAAGTTCGATGAGTTGCTGCGTCAGGCCAAGGACAATCCCGACGCTCCGCCCCCGAAGAAACCTTTTGATTTTGATTAGCGGATCAAGGCCAGGCGAACGACGTCGGACGCGAGTTCCGCGCCAGCCAGAAGCAAAACGAACAACCAAGCCTGCTTACTAACTCTTTGCCACCACTTCATAAGCTCATTCCACCTGAATAGATTCACTTAGGTATGTGTAGGATTCGCGAGAAACGTATCTTCCGTGCATCAAGAAAATCTATCGGTCTGTGATCCAGCGCGCACATGTGGCACAATTGTGGCAATTCCATGTCAGGACGTGGCCGCGTTTCCTTGTTCGTGACTTGCGTCGTGGATCAACTGTTCCCATCGGCTGGCTTGGCCATGGCCGACGTGCTTGAAGGACTCGGCTACGACGTTGCGTTTCCCCCCCAACAGACTTGTTGCGGACAACCGGCGTTCAACTCCGGATACCCGAACCAGGCTCGTGAAGTGGCGTTGCAATTCCTAGAGGTCTTTCGCGATGCCGGTCATGATGCCGATCATATTGTCGTTCCGTCCGGTTCCTGCACCGCCATGATCTCTCACCACTTCGCCGACCTCAATCTGAACCCTCCTCGGGTGTGGGAATTTTCTCAGTTCCTCCTGGAAGTCGCTCGGGTCGAAGATGTCGGCGCACGCTTCGACGGCGTGGTCACGTTCCACGATAGCTGCCACGCGTTGCGCGAGTTGCATATCAAGCAGGGACCGCGCCGCTTGCTCGGCAAAGTCCGCGGTCTTACCTTGAAGGAAATGAGCATCCCGGAAGAGTGTTGCGGATTCGGGGGAATGTTCTCAGTCAAATTTCCCGAGATCTCCCAAGGCATGACGCGCACCAAGATCGCTTCGATCGTGGAAACCGGGGCCAGCGCCGTCGTGGCCTTGGACGCCAGTTGCCTGATGCAGTTGCAAGGCGCGCTCCGGCGAGACGGCCATTCCGTTCGCACCATGCATCTGGCGGAGGTTCTGGCGAGCCGTTAAATGGAAACCAATATTCAGCAAACCGTAGCCGATCCCAAGCTCCAATTGGCGATCTATACAGCTACCGGCCGCCTGAAGGACAAGCGTTCGGAGTCGGTCGGACCGGACGCTCTTCCGCAATATCAGGAACTCCGTAGTCGCGCGAATCTCTTGAAGCGTCACGCGATCGAAAACCTCGATCTTTACCTGGAACAGTTCGCGGCTAACGTCGAAGCGCATGGCGGCAAAGTGATTTTCTGCGACGATGGCACGCAGGTAGCCGATTTTGTGCTCGGCCTGGCGAAGGAACGCGGCGCACGCCTGATCGTCAAATCCAAATCCATGACCACCGAGGAGATCGACCTCAACGAGCGGCTGGAACACCACCAACTGGAATCGGTCGAGACGGATCTCGGCGAATACATCCTGCAACTGGCGCACGAGCGCCCTTATCACATCGTGGCGCCCGCTTTGCACAAGACCAGGTACGACGTCGCCGACATCTTCACCCGCCGCCTGGGCGTGGAGCGCGAGGAGGCGATCGAAAAACAGACCATGCTTGCGCGCCGAGTGCTGCGCGAGAAGTTTCTGTCGGCCGACATCGGCATCACTGGAGCAAATTTTCTGGTGGCGGATTCGGGCGCGGTTGTGGTCGTGGAGAACGAGGGCAACGCGCGACTGTCCATGTCCGTGCCGAAGATTCACATCGTCATTGCCGGTATTGAAAAGGTGATTCCGCGCGCGCAGGACCTGGCCGTCTTCTTAAAGCTGCTGGCCCGCAGCGCCACCGGGCAGCCGCTCTCCGTTTACACTTCTTTCGTTTCCGGGCCGCGGCGGCCAGGCGAAATCGATGGCCCCGACGAGTTCTATGTGGTCCTGCTGGACAACGGCCGCACCAAACTCCTGGCCGATCCGGAGAAGCGCCAATCGCTGTTCTGCATTCGATGCGGCGCTTGCTTGAACGCCTGCCCGGTCTACCGCAAGATCGGCGGTCACAATTATCCGTGGATTTATTCCGGCCCCATCGGCGCGATCATCACACCGCAATTTCACGGCTTCAGCGAGGCTGGCTGGCTTCCGTTTGCGTCCAGCCTGTGCGGCGCTTGCGGGGAAGTCTGCCCGGTCAAGATCGAGATCCCGAAAGTTCTCCTGGCCCTGCGCCGGGAGGTGAACGCGGCCAAACCGAAGAGTTGGGAATACCGCGCTTTCCAGGTCTGGGCCTGGGTAATGCGCCATCCGCGGGGGTATCAATTCCTGAGCCGACTCGCGCCGCGCGGGGCAATGCAGTCGCTTCTGCCCGTCCGGAATGTTCCGCCGCTAGCGCCCAAGAGTTTTCGGCAGCTCTGGGCCGAGCGCGAAAAAGCCAAGCAGGCGCGCCATGGGGCGTGAATCCGTCTTGGCGCGAGTTCGCCAAGCCCTGGGAAGCCGGCCGGAGAGGGCACCTGTCCCGCCGCCGCTCTCGACATCGTTCTCAACAGCCAAATCAGACAGGGCCCCGCAAGTCTTAGCGGAACTCTTCGCCAAGAATCTGGAAA
>DATFZA010000672.1:0-7425 GCA_035314765.1 Bryobacteraceae bacterium | reverse complement strand
AACGCGCGCCGACTTTCAGCTCGCTCAAGAAAGACCTAATCTTTTCGATCAAGGCGACACCTCGTCTATAGATTTTATGACAGGGTTTTGGGCAAGTCTGCGGCCTCTGTTAGCTTTACAAACAAAGGTCGTTTCGCTCGGCCACATCGGTTAGTGTTCGTTTCTGGAATTCCTGCGTTCGGAACGGGACAAAGGGCGCGCTCTGGAAATTGTCATATTTTGCGCCGGAGCCGCTTTGGCTAATGCGCGCTTGTTTCAATCAAACTGCGCGCCGCGCGCAGACCGCCAGCGCGCTGAATGGCGGGGACGAAGAAGTACTTCACAAACTCGTCGTCCGTGCCTTGGAAGTTGGAGAGATCGGCCTGCAGATCGACGGCAATCGGTGAAACAGCAGCCGCGAATTCGCACCAGATCGCTGATTTTCCCAAACCGATCAGTTGCACTTTTGGCCGCTTCAGCCACGCCAGCGCAGTGAGGATGTCTTGTACGCGGTTGGCATCGTCAGTCTTGTTGAAGGTAAGAAACATCTTTCCGGAACGGTCTCGTTGCGCCACGGCGCTGCCTGTCTGGAAGGCATCAATGAGCAAGACCGCCCGGCCTGCTTGGAGCAGACGCGCGACCGCGGGATCTTTGCGCGCCGCTTCCGAACCCTCGGGATGGACCACCAATGCCGGCGGATTCCGTCCTTTTATCCAGATGGCGGGAATGCGGTCGCCCTTGCCGGGGCGGCCCAAGACCATGCGCTCGCCAGTTCCTTCGCTGAGGACCTGCGCGGGCCACTCCGCCGCCAGCGCCGCGGTGAGACGCTGACGGTGATCGGAGGTCTGTTCCCGGGCGAAGCGCTGCCATTCCTCGAATAATTGTCGGAAAGTAGTGGCGTTCTCGGGCAGTGTTCGATTGTGCAGCACCAGCATGTCCTGCAGTTTCTCCACCTGGATATTTTGTTCTTTCAGTTTGGAGGCATCCGTTTCGGCGAGCACGTGCTTGCCGAAGAACGCATAGGTGGCCTCGCGATTGGGCCGATTGTAGTTGTGCGGCGCGTCCTGAAAAAACATTTCGACGTTGGCCGCTTGGTCATAGAGTGCGTAAATCGCACGGACGGCGGGATACTCCTCCGCGCGCATGTTGCGCGTCCAATCGCCCGTCGACGCCGACAGCAGCATGGGGCGTGGCGCCATCATGGCGGCGATTTCGACATTGTTGGTGTCCAGGCGCAGGCCGGGCGCGTTCTCGCACAATCCGCCGCCTTGCATGATCAGCGAGACCATGTTGGCCGGCGCCGAGAACTTGATCCGGTCATCCACAGCCGAAACGAAAAAGGTTTGCGTAGCGCCGCCCGAGGCTCCGGTGGCGCCGAGCATGTTTGGATTTACGAAGGGCAGGTTTTCCAGGAAATCGAGCGCGCGGATTGAGTTCCATAGCTGGAGGCCGAAGGGGCTGAAGCTCCAGAGTTGCTCTACCGGGCTGGCGCCGAAATCGTGCGGCGTCTGGATGGTGTCGTCATACCCCACCATGTCGTAGCTGAACACGACGTAGCCTTGGCGGGCGAGGTTGATCGCGCGCCCCGGGACGGAGGCGATAGTGGTGTTCTCCAGGCGTCCGTAATCCCAGTGGCCATGCGGACTGAGGATGGCGGGGTATCCGGCGCTGGGCGCGGGCTTCAGCGGACGGTAAAGGTTGCCTGCCAGGTAGTAACCGGGAAGTGTTTCCAGAAGGACTTTTTCGATAATGCAGTCGCGGTTTTGGATGCGACCGAAGATTTGCGGGTGCAGATCGGTCTTCTTGAAGAGCGGGAGCAGGCCAGCGGCTGAGAGGATCTGGGTGCGCAGCGCGTGCTTGCGCGCCTCCCATTCCGCTAGGGTCTGGTAGGTTTTGGGGATGAAGTGGGTGTCGGTGTTGGGGAGATTGATGTTGCGGGAATCCTGAGTGGGGATCTGGGAGCGTACGATCAGGCATGCGGCTAAGGCTACGGTCAGCAGACGCGACATGGCCATAGTGGTAGCACGGAAAGCTTGCGGCTGGTTTGCGATTTTATTGTTTCGGGCAAGATCGGTTGAGAATTCAGGAGGGCCGACGAGGGCGTCGGCCGCGAACCAGGGGGTTCGCCCCACAAATGCGTCCTGGTTTTTGTGCCATTATGACTCTTGAAAATTTTATTTGCGCTCTATCACGATTTCACCGCGAATAGCGCGCTGCATGTCTGCCAATTAGCCAGTGAGCTGACGGCGCTGGGGCAGGATTGTACGGTCGCCGTTCCTAACGGCAAGGAAAGCGCGGTGGTCCTGCCGCGCAGGGACTTTGCCGAGGTGGATTTCGCCGAGGCGCTGGCGGGGCAGTGGGACGTGGTGCATGCCTGGACTCCGCGGGAAGTGGTCCGGCAATTTTGCAGCGACTTGCGCGAAAGATCGCCCTTCCGGCTGTTCGTGCATTTAGAGGACAACGAGACGTATCTGCTGGCCCGCATGGTTGGGGATGGTAATGAAAAAGTGCCGGACGGGTTGGCGCATCCGCAACGGAGCCGTGAATTGCTGGATCGTGCTGACGGCATCACGGTGGTGATCGGGCGGCTGGCGGAATTCGCTCCGGCGGGTGTTCCGGTGCTGGAGCTACCACCGTCCTGCGATCAGATTTTGTTTACCAGGCGGCCTCGAAACTTGGCTTTGCGGGAACAGCTACGGATTGCGCCGGAAACCACCGTGCTCGCTTACACCGGGAACGTGCATGAAGCGAATGTAGGTGAAGTGCGCAGCCTGTATCTGGCCGCGGCGTTGCTGAATCGCGAGGGCGTGTCGACGGTGCTGATCCGTTCCGGTAAGGACTATGTTGCGGTCGGCGATGACGTTCTGCGCAAGAGCGCGGTGGAATTGGGGCGGGTTGAGTATGCGGAGATCCCCGGGATACTGGCGGCGGCGGATTTTCTAGTGCAGCCGGGGCGGCCGGGAGTGTTCAACGACTACCGGTTGCCGAGCAAGCTGCCAGAGTTTTTCTCCGCCGGCCGGCCGGTGATCTTGCCGGCCTCCAACCTGGGGCTGGAGGTCCGGCACGGAGAAGAGGCGTGGGTACTGCCGAAGGCGGATGCGGTTTCGATTGCGGAGGCGATTCATTTCTTGCGCGCTGATCAGCAGTTGTGCCGGAGGTTGGGCGAGGGGGCACGGAGGTTCTTTGAACAGCGGCCAACCTGGGCGTCTAACGCGCGGAAGCTGCTGGATTTCTATGCCGCGGGCCAGAGATCGGCCAGCAGTAATTGATCGATTGGGTCTTGCGCGGGATTGGCTGGGGGGTCTGGGAGGTTCAGGCGGCGGCAGAGATCGATGTCGTGACAACTTTCTGAAAAATGTTCGTTGAAGCCCCCGGCTTGGCGGAAAAGAGCGGTGGGGATGGAAAAGCAATCCCGCGTCCATTGGGTGGACGTTGCGATGAAGTCGGGCTTAACGAAGATTAGTTCTTCGCCTTTTGCTGAGGCGGCGGCGCGGTTTGCGGCTTGCACGTAGGAACGGCTTTTTGTTTCGACGCGGTGGAACGGAAAACGGCCCGCGCCTTCACCGAGTATTTCGAATTCGGGGTCGTGCGTGAAGGTGTACAGGCTTTCCAGGCACTCGGGGTTTATTTGGACGGGGAGGATGATCGAGAGCATGGCGCTGACATAAAGGATAAGACGAGACCGCATTGTCCCCATTCGTGTGCTTGGTCTCGTCGCCAACTTGCCGGTGCAACGATAAGATGAACTGGAGTGAACGCCACCCTACTACGGTCCGAGGAAATCACTTCAATTCTGCTCGCTCGCGGCTGCACGACCGAAAATGACCAGATTCGCCTGTTACCGGACGAGGGGAGCGCAGGCCGCCGCGGCTGGGTGAGTTCGGGGATTTGGTTCCGGATCGGCCACGGCCTCGACAGGTTGGCCGATCGGGCTCGCGAGTTTTACCAAGCGTGCCCGGAGATTGCCGCTCGGCTCGTGTTCTTCTTTGAAGAATGTGGATGGCAATGGTTCGGCTGCGGGGACGAGATCTGTTCGGACGAGCTACGCGAGGATCAGTTGACGCATGCCGTGTCGATGATGGAAGCGGCGTTTGCCGCGACCGACCAACCCTCGACGACTGACGCGGCCGAAGGAGAGATCGATGCGTTTCTCGATGAGCTATGCCGGTTGCCGGACTTTTCGATGCTCGATCGGGAACTGCTGACGCGCTACGTAGGCAACGAACTGAAGGCCAGGCTGGTAGGCTGCAATCCGCACACTCGCTGGGCGCACGGAAATCTGACGGCGCAGGCCATTCGCATGGGGAAGTCCGGGCAAGTGCGCCTGCTCGAGCCGGAGTTCGCCAGCCGGACGCATTTTTTCGCTGAGGACCGGCTGCGGCTGGACCGTTCGTTTGAAGTTCAGCCGGTTTTGCGGGCTTATTCCTGGCTGCGGCAGATTCTCATCGACCCGAAGTCGGTTCGGCCGAACTTAGCGCGGGCTTTGAGAATTCTCGATGCGTCGGGCCGGGCAGTCCGGCAGTCCCTTGTGGCCCAGATCGCGGGCGAGATGGGTCCGCCCACCGAAGCGCCGGCCAATGTGTGCTCAAAACTTTACGCGTCTCAGACCGACGCGTTCACTGAAGACTCCGCCGTGACCATCGAATTGCCGCGTTCCGGCTGGCAGAGGGCGCGATTCGTTTTGGCCTTGGCCGCTGGCAGTTTCAATTTCCGGTTGGATCCAGCCATGGAACCAGGGCTGACTGAGATCGGGCGCATTTCTGTTCGCTCCAGCGGAATGGAGTTGTTTTCGTGCGATCAGCCGGGACGCGTTCTCTCGGTCTCGGGCACGTGTTTTCCATTGAAGAGCGAATCGTCCTTGCTTCTGTTGAGCTATGGGAACGATCCTCAGGTCCGCTTGCCGCGTGTTGCGGTGGAATCTGGTGGCGAAATGACGGTTGAGGTCTGGATGCAGTGGCGGAGCCTGGAAAGTGCGTTCAATGAGTACGGTCCGGCACTGGCGAGTACGTGCGCCTCTGGGGGTACTTCTGTAACCTAGATTACAATGTGTCGTCTTGACACACCCGGACGTTTCGGGTATCCTTACAATTCGTTCATCATTCCGCTGGCTGCGACAGTCTCGGGTTGTTTCGTAGAGTCCCGAAGTTTTAATTGAATTCCAGCAATCGCCGAGAACAAGGAGTTACATGCAGCAGAAGCCCTATTTTGTAGTTGTCTTGGCACATTCCCTTCACGGCAGACTTAGACGCATCCACGTCCCTCATCAAGCCATATACATCGTCCTCTTATTCGCATTTTTTGGTGTCGTTTCCCTGGCCGGTATCGTGTCCAGCTATGCCCGCATGACCTGGAAGGTCGCTAACTATAACTCGCTGCGCCATGAGGTAGATACTTTACGGGCCCGCTATTCGGAGTTGCAGCGTGTGAACAGTGAGAAAACGCGGGAACTGGCAACCCTCCAGATGTTTGCGAGCGAGGTTTCCGTGGCCTATGGCTTGAATCGGAAAATCGGTCCAACGAACGATGCTAAGCTGGCGCCGACGTTCCGTGAATCTTTGGAAGAATACAACTTTCTCCAATCGGCGAACATCTCGCGAATCTATCGGACTTATCCGAAGCAGTGGCAGACCAATATTCGCCCCAGCCTGTGGCCAGTGGACGGGCAGCTTTTGAGCCCGTTCGGGGGCCGGACCGATCCGTTCGGAGACGGCGGGGGCGAGATGCATCCGGGCGTGGACATTTCGGCGAACATGGGTACTCCAGTACACGCGGCGGCGGATGGCATCGTAACGGAAGCCGAATGGAGTTCGGGTTACGGCAAGTTGGTGGTGGTCGACCATGGCAACGGAATGGAGACGTACTATGCTCATCTGTCGCAATGGAGCGTGGTTCCCGGCCAGGAAATACGGCGGGGTGAGATCGTCGGGCTCTCGGGTGCGACGGGACGGGTGACTGCGCCGCACCTGCACTATGAAGTACGCATTGGTGGGGCGCCCGTGAATCCGTATCCTTACCTGGCAACTTCGGTGACACCGTCAAGTTTGCACAAAGCCAAAGAACTGCCATTCTGAAGCCGCCCGAACTCGACGAGTGTATTGCGAAACTCAAGGCGCTTTATGGCCCGCCTCCCGAGCCGCTACGCCACCCGCTCGAATTAATTCTCTGGGAAAACATTGGCTATTTAGCCTCCGATGACCGGCGGAATAAGGCGCTGGAGGCTTTGCGGGAACGCGTAGGTCTGCATCCTGAGGCGATTCTCAATGCGCCATGGGCGACGCTGGTAGCTATCTGCAGGCTCGGTGGAATCCACGCCGAATTGCGGGCGGAGCGGCTTCGAGAGATTGCCAGTCTTGCGCTCGAACGTTTTGGAGGCGACCTCCGCCGGGCGCTTTCCAAGCGAGACCTCAAGCTTTTTCCGGCGATTGGCGATCCGGGCGCCGAGAAGATTCTCCTGATTTGCGCTCGCCAGCCGAAGCTGGCCCTGGACTCGAACGGTTTGCGAGTGCTGGTTCGCCTGGGATATGCGCGCGAACAGAAAAGCTATTCGTCCACCTACCGGGCCGTTCAGGAGGCCCTCGAGCCACAAATCAGGCTGAATTGTGGCCGGCTAATTGACGCATTTCAATTGTTGCGGCGGCATGGGCAGGAACGCTGCACCAGGACTCGGCCTCGCTGCCATGAATGCCCGCTGTCGCGTGAGTGTCGGTTCCGTCGCGAAAACGGGTAGCGGCACGATTGCGTCCAAATTGCCGCGCTGGCGCCCACGCTAAGTAGACTAAGACTTACCGCCCCATGCCAGAGATTTAGACTGATGGCTTCCTTTGTGCAAAGCTGACTAGCGACGGGCAGGATGGCCAGTGCGAATAGCACCCTGAGACGGGCCAACGAGGGTGTCTTTTTGAAGCCCGCAGTCATTGTTTTGTCAGGTTTAGACGGTGGCGTTGACGTCAGCGGCTCTTTGAGGCTGTTTTGGCATGAGAATTGCTAAAGGTGTGTTGAAGCCTAGCGCGGGGTCAGATTCTTGCTCATTCCGCCGATCTGTAGTCATGGTGGTCCGCATGCCGTATAATCGAGAACAGAGGGTCATGATGTCTGGTAGCCAAGGCGCAGCGCCGAAACTCAAGCAACCGGCCGAAAAGAATCAGCCGGCGCCCGTCTTTGAGGACGAGATTCTCGATTGGGACTGTGCGCTTGAGGTTCCGCCCCCATCGCAGCGATTGGGAAGAATAGAAGTAATCCTTCGTAAACTCGAAACCGAGCCTTCACCAGCTTAGACTGCTTGGTTTAGACTAGAGGCGTGACGCCGAGTCTCGCGCGCTATCCTTGGTATGGAATTACTAGCGGCCCCGATATTCAACAGGGTGATATCTTTGACGATTGCCCGGTTTTCGATCCTGAATCCACAAATCTAGACGACCCCGCAGCTCGGAATTATTTTACCTGGCA
>DATFZA010000671.1:0-3400 GCA_035314765.1 Bryobacteraceae bacterium | reverse complement strand
TGGGCGGGACCACGGTGTTGTAAGCGCGGGCCAAACGGGTGATCGAATCGAGCAAAATCACGACATCGCGCTTATGTTCCACCAAGCGCTTGGCCTTTTCGATGACCATTTCCGCAACCTGCACGTGGCGGGATGCCGGCTCGTCAAAGGTGGAGCTGATCACTTCGCCTTTCACGCTGCGCTGCATGTCGGTGACTTCTTCCGGACGTTCATCGATCAGTAGCACGATGAGAGCGACTTCCGGATGGTTGGTGGTGACCGAGTTGGCGATGCTTTGCAGCAGCATCGTTTTGCCGGTGCGGGGCGGCGCGACGATCAGGCCGCGCTGCCCTTTGCCAATGGGCGTGAGCATATCCATCACCCGGCCCGAGTAATTCTCCTTGACCGTTTCCAACCTCAGCCGCTCATCCGGATAGAGCGGCGTCAAGTTGTCAAAGAAAATCTTGTTGCGCGCTTCTTCCGGCGGTTCGAAATTGATCGCGTCCACTTTGATGAGCGCAAAGTAGCGTTCGCCTTCCTTGGGAGGGCGAATCTGGCCGGAGATGGTGTCGCCGGTGCGCAGGTCGAAGCGGCGGATCTGCGAGGGCGACACGTACACGTCGTCCGGCCCGGGCAGATAGTTATATTCGGGCGCGCGGAGAAAACCGAAACCGTCGGGCAGGCATTCGAGCACGCCTTCGGAGAAAATGAGTCCGCTCTTCTCCGCCTGGGTCTGCAGAATCTTGAAAATGAGTTCCTGTTTGCGCAGACCGGCCGTGCCCAGCACGCCCAGGTCTTTGGCAATCTGGTTCAGATTCACGATACTCATGTCTTTCAGTTCAACCAGGTCGAGCGTGGATGCGCCGTTTTTCTGGTTGTTCGGGCCCTGCGGTCCGCCGTGCCGTTTGCGAGGCAAGGCTGCGGCGCCCTTGGCTTCAGGCGCAGGCTCGGGCGGCGCTTCCGCGGGAGCCGCTTCTTGAGGCTTCGGCTCTTCTAGCTTCGCCTCGACGGGAGCCTTGGTCTCGGCTGGCTTCGGCTCGGCTGGCTTCGGCTCGGCTGGCTTCAGCTCGACCGGCTTCGCTTCAGCGTTCTTCGGTTCGCCCGACGCTGACTTCGCTGACCGCGAGGGCCGGCCTTCCGCCGGTGGTTTCAATTCGGTCGATTTTGTTTCATTGGTGGGTCGACCGTCCCCGGGACCGTTCTTTGAGTCGGACCGGACATCAGACCGGGGCTCGGACCGGACCTCGGGGGATTTCTCTTCGGTGGGAGCAGCTACTGCTGCTTGATCTTGATTGTCGATATCGCTTGCCAAATTTCCCTCACTCCCCGGCACGCGGGCGCCGAGAACGGTAGAACGGATTGGCCGGGAGAATGCTCCCGGCAAGCCGCCATACCGTGATGTTGATCTTTCTGCGTTCTCAACTTGTCTGTCTTCGTGGCGATTACCTGGAATCGCCGTTCGTGGAACTCCAGCCATTCTTTGAGTTCCAAATCCTTCTCCATCCAGCCGCGGCGCGCATCGAGCAGAATGAAACAGAGCTCGAGCGATTTGCGCCCGGCGAGGTAAGCCTCGATTAACTTCCGCCACTCGGCTTTGACCGGCAGCGGAACCTTCGCATATCCGTATCCGGGCAGATCCACAAAATGAATCTTGCCGTCAATCCGGTAGAAGTTGATGGTCTGCGTGCGTCCCGGAAGAGCGCTGGTGAACGCCAAACCGGGAGTGCCACTGAGACAATTCAACAAGCTGGATTTTCCTACATTGCTGCGCCCGAGAAAGGCCACCTCCGGAAGCGACTCCAGAGGGAACTGGTCCGGACGGCCAGCGCTTACCAGAAACTCCGCATTCATGAGCCGGTTGCCGGAACCCCATTGCCGGCGTTCCTACCCACTTAGTGCGAGAGCCTCTCTTCGGGGAGCCGCGAGATTTCGGCTGGCGGCGCGCTGCCTGCTAGCGGCAACGCCACAATCTCCCGTTCCAGCGCCAAACTCAACACCTCATCCATTGAGGTGACGAAGTGCAGCGACATTTCCTTCCGGACGGTCTCGGGAATATCCGGAAGGTCTTTCTCATTATCCTTCGGCAAAATCAGTTGGTAAATCCCCTGCCGGTGAGCGGCGAGCAACTTTTCCTTCAAGCCGCCGATGGCAAGGACCCGGCCTCTAACCGTTATTTCTCCGGTCATCGCCAGGGTGCATTTCACGGGAATATTCGTCAGCGCGCTACAAATGCTGGTAGCGATAGTGATGCCGGCCGACGGGCCATCCTTCGGAATCGCCCCCTCCGGCACATGAACGTGAATGTCCAAATTGCGATAGAAATCGCGCGGCAGTCCCAGCAGATGGGCTCGGGAACGAACGTAACTCATAGCGGCATGCGCCGATTCCTGCATCACGTCGCCCAGCTTGCCGGTAGTCTGAAGCTTGCCTCGCCCTTCCATCACCGTGGCTTCGGTCGTTAGAATGGAACCACCGACCTCGGTCCAGGCGAGACCAACAGTTGCGCCTACCTCGTTCTGTTTCTCCGCCTGGGTATCGCGGAATTTCTGCGGCCCGAGATAGTCGTAGACATTCTCGGCGGCGACCACGGCTTTGTCCAGCTTCTCTTTGGGCGCGGACACAATTTTTCTGGTGATCTTGCGGCAGATATTCCCCACCTCGCGCTCCAGATTGCGGACTCCGGCTTCGCGCGTGTAGAACTGGATGAGCATGTTCAAACCAGCGTCAGTGAACTCCACGTTCTCCGGCTTGAGACCCGTTTGAGCGGTCTGTTTGGGCACCAGGAAACGCTTGGCGATTTCCAGCTTTTCCAGTTCCGTATACCCCGACAGGCGGATCACTTCCATGCGATCCTGCAAGGCCGGCGGAATGGTGTGCAACACGTTGGCGGTGGCGATAAAAAATACCTGGCTCAGATCGTATTCGACGTCCAGGTAATGATCCATGAACATGTAGTTCTGTTCCGGATCGAGCACCTCGAGCAGCGCCGCCGACGGGTCGCCCCGGAAGTCGGTGGACATCTTGTCCACTTCATCGAGCATGAATACCGGATTGCGGGTGCCGGCTTTCTTCATCATCTGCAAGATCTGGCCGGGAAGCGCGCCAATATAGGTGCGGCGATGACCGCGAATCTCGGCTTCATCTCGCACGCCACCCAACGACAGGCGGACGAATTTCCGCCCGGTGGCCTTGGCGATGGACATTCCCAGCGACGTTTTACCGACGCCCGGAGGTCCGACGAAACACAAAATGGAACCCTTTGGATTTTGCACCAATCGGCGCACGGCAAGAAATTCGAGAATCCGCTCCTTGATCTTTTCGAGACCGTAATGATCGGATTCCAATATCTGCTGAGCGAATTTGAGATCGCGAATTTCCTTGGATTTCTTCTTCCAGGGCACAGCCAGCAGCCAATCTAGGT
>DATFZA010000670.1:0-3327 GCA_035314765.1 Bryobacteraceae bacterium | reverse complement strand
GTCCGTGGTTCCGCACGCCAAGCCGCGATCGCCTCGTCGGTGAACCAGACCGTCAAGCTCCCACGCTGGCGTAGGGCTGCATCATATTCCGACCAGTTCGTTATCCGATGCCGCTGCTGCGGGATGTGGTGACGGCGGTCGACATTGATCTTGAAGGGCACGGCGGACATTCCGGGATATGGATGAGGGCAGGGCCATCCATGTAGGACTGCATGCCCGGATTTGCCGCCCGCGCAGGCTTTGGGGCCGTGCAACCCTGGCCAGCTACCGCGAAGAACCGCTCTCCGAAGGGAGGCCGGCCCTCTGCGCTACCCTACCCAGGTCCTCGGCCACCGGATCCGTGCAACAAGGTGGCGATGCGCAAGAAGGGCCGCACGTTTTCGTATATCGCGGAGGAGATCGGCATCGGCCGAGACGTGATCCGCCGCGAGTTGCGAGCGCACGGCATTTCGACCGCGCCAGTCAAAGCCGACCGGCGGGCGCGCCAGGGTCGGGGCTTCTGGCGCTGCTTCGATTGACCGGTTGATAGCACCGGCCCGATCCGCTCGGGGCCGGTGTCTCGCTGGTGCTGACAGTGTTTCACCGGTTGCAGCGCCGGCCCGATATGCCGTGGGTCACTCCGCGCGACAACGTCATGTATCGACCCAAATCGGCCGGCGGACGAGGGGGTTGAGTGATCCCGAGAACGGACGTACCAGACCCTGACGTGAATGCCACTGTCGTGCCGCTCGACTGGCGGTCGGCGCCGGGCGGCTGCAGCTTCACGCGCGGTTGGGCGCTGGTTTCCCTTCGAAGCGCGCTGATCGGGCTCTTGCGTCCGAATCTCGGTTCAGAAACACGTTTTGGTACTGCATCAAGCGGCGAGCCCGGTCTTTGCAAACTGAGAATCTCCCCGACTACCCTGCATTGAAGCAGCTTGCCCGCGCTCTCTGGCACGAAGGCACCGCGCGAGGGGCAGCAGTTCTCGTCGGGGCGGGCTTCAGCAGGAACGCGGAACGCTCCGCTTACGATACGCCAGAGCCACCGCTTTGGCGCGATTTTGCTCGCGATATGGCGGACCAGCTTTATCACAATAGCCCTCAAGATATTCCGTTTGACCCTTTGAGACTCGCAGAAGAGTTCCGGACATATTTTGGCCAAGCCGGGCTGGATGAATTCATCCGCATCCGGATTTGCGATTCAGCCTGGCAGCCAGGACCGCTCCACCATGCCTTGCTTGCCCTTGAGTGGTCGGATGTATTGACCACGAATTGGGACACTTTGCTGGAACGCTCCGCCGGCAGCGTTAGCAATCGGCATTATGACCGGGTGCTCTGCACCGCAGACCTCGCTCATACGACTGCGCCGCGCATCGTTAAACTCCACGGCTCTCTTGGCACGACCGAGCACTTCATCGTCGCTGAAGAAGACTATCGATCCTATCCGGTAAAGTTTGCTGCGTTTGTAAACTTGGCCCGCCAAATCTTTATCGAGAACGAGCCTTGCCTTTTGGGATTCAGTGGTGATGATCCCAACTTTCTTCAATGGGCGGGGTGGGTGCGCGACAACTTGGGTGGAAGTGCGCGCCGCATCTACCTTGTTGGGGCGTTAGACTTGTCACCGGCTAAACGCAAGTTCCTGGAAGCGCGCAACATAGCACCGATTGATCTGAGTCCCATTCTCAAGAGAGGAACCACAGCGGACCGGCACGCGGAGGCAACGCGGCTCTTCCTGGATTTTCTCGCAGCCGCCAAGCGAAAGCCTCGGCACGACTGGCGCCCGGCCTTGTATGGGACATACGCATTTCTGCCGCGTACGCTGGAAGATCATCAGCGTATGCACCGAGATGCGAGCTACAGGGCATCGATGCTCGAGCAAGCGGCTGCGATTTGGCGGAAGGATCGTGAAACCTATCCCGGATGGCTCTTTTGTCCGGCCTCTAGGCGACAGGAGTTGCTGTCTGCAACGACGCTCGTTCCGATAACAGACGGAACTATCGATGAAATACCGGAAGAACGTAGACAGGACGTCGTTTACGAAATATTCTGGCGATACAGGACCTCCTTCGGACGAATAGATCGGCGGCTTGCCGGCTTGTTCGCGAACTTTGCGGACCCGGCGACGGCCAGTGGATTTGCCAAACATTGTAGGTGCGAAATCGCGATGCTGCTTCTGCGGCAGGCGAGGCGGGCTGATGATGAAGATGGTTTCGGACGCTGGGCCAGAGTTCTTGAAGCGCACAGCGAGCCCGGCACCGATCTCCGCGCTGAGCTTGCGTATCAGAAGGCGCTGTACGCGCGTGATCGTCTCGACTTAAGCGGCGCTGCGGTAGAGGCGCGCGCTATCGAAGGCGTCGATCCGGCTTGGCTGCTTAGGCGCGCAGCTTTGCAGGCCGAACTTGGCGAATTTGAAAAGGCCCACGGGCTTGTGACTGACGCCGTCGCGGAACTCAATCGACGGCAGCGGACCGATAGAAATTCTCTTTGGCTGCGTTCACGCCGGGCATGGGCGGAGTGGCTTGCCCGAGCGGTGACGCGAGATCAACTCAGTGGGGGCGAGGAGCCCCGGTGGACATTGGAATTCCGGGACGCACACTGCGACCCGGAAGAAGAGATGGATTGGATACACAACAAGACTGCAGCTGAGGTGCGCAAGCGGCTAGAGGAGTCAAAGCCGACCACTCCAGTTTTTGAGGCGGGGCACTACAAGGAGAGTTCGCAGACCGTTCATCTGCGAAGTGCCGTAGTCGTAGAGCCGCTCGAAGAGCTGGAAGCTTTGATGGAAGCAGCGGGTCTCCCGATGCGGCTTCACCACGTTGCATTTGTGGGGGCTGCGGCTCGCGATGCCGCGGAACTCGCGTTCGAGCCTTCGCTCCGGTGGTACGTGTGGTTTCTCCGAGCAATTGGCAGTCCGTTCGATGCGCTCTTCGGGCACTACTTTGGGCGCATCACCATTGCGCAGCTTCCAACCGAGGTCGCCGTCGCCCTTTCTGATAGGGTGCGGGCTGCAATCTCGTACTGGCGAGGGAAGGCCGACGACGTGGTACCACCACATCGTCTGTTTGCATTTGGTCAACTTCGCTTATTTGCTTGAGAGTCCGGGATTTGCCCGGAATTTCGGTTCATGCGGCGAGGTGGAAGGTCTGCATCTTGTTGGTGTCCTGACGTTCGGCGATGAATTTCGCGAAGATGTTGGCTGGGTCGGTAGTCAACAGAAATTCCGGAAGGCGCTGGCGTAGCGCGGTGGCGACGACAAGCTCGGAGGGCGGGATGCCCGGGCGAATGGTGCGCAACCAGGAGCCGAAGGAGTTCCAGACGAGCTGGGGATACGCGACCGCGAGGTAGTGAA
>DATFZA010000669.1:0-3926 GCA_035314765.1 Bryobacteraceae bacterium | reverse complement strand
GCCGGAAGAGAAATTCCTACGGGAGACGCTGGGTGTGGGCTACCTGGAGTATGCGAGCCGCACTCCCCGCTGGCTGGGACTGCCCGGGCCGCAGGTGACGCAGACCGAGCAAAGCAGTCGAGCCATGTGAGCTTTCTGTCTTCATTCGTCCGCAAACGCCTCCCGCAATTTGCGGTACGTTTCGCTCAATTCTTCCGGCAGCACACGCGTCTCGCCAACCGTGGTCATGAAATTTGCGTCGCCGCGCCAGCGCGGCACGACATGCATGTGAATGTGCCCGGCCACGCCCGCGCCGGCAACTTCGCCGATGTTCATGCCGAAGTTGAATCCGCCGGGCTTGTAAATGGTTCGCAGGTGGATTTGCGTTTGTCTGGTTAACTGCATCATTTCCGCGGCGGTCTCTTCGCGCGCGCCCTCCAGCGTGGCCACATGCTCGTAGGGCGCAATCATGACATGCCCGTTGTTGTAAGGATATAAATTCAGCAAGACGAAATTGAGGCGCGCCCGATGGACGATGAGATTCTCTTCGTCATGGGAATCCGCTGCCTTGGCACAAAAAATACACGCGTCTTCCGGGGTCGCCGTTTGGACGTACCTGTAGCGCCAGGGACTCCACAAGTGGTCCATACTCTTTTCGGCCGCCGCCTCCTCTCAGTGGCCGGAGGTGTCGCCCGCCGCGGCAGGCGGCTCGGTTGGCGCGGCGGGACCTTCGGAATGGTTGACCAGGTCCTTCAATTCCTTGCTCGGTTTGAAATAAGGTATCCGCTTGGAGGGCACATCCACGCGCGTACCGGTCTTCGGATTGCGGCCGACACGCGGCTGGCGCTGCCGGGTGCGGAAGCTGCCGAAACCGCGGATCTCGATCTTATCGCCGGAACGAAGAGATCGAACAATGCTGTCAAAAATCGCTTCGACGATGACTTCCGAGTCCTTGCGGGTCATTTCCACAACCCGGGAGACTTCTTCGATCAATTCGGCCTTCGTCATGTAATTCTTTCTCCTAGACAGGGCTGTTAATGGCCCTCACCTTTCCCTCTGGTATTCATCACTTCTTCAATGCTCATGGTCGCCGCCGATGCCTGTTTCTGATAATCTTCGAGACGCATCCGTTCTTCGTCGTCGGTCAGCGCCCGCAGGCTCAAGCCGATCTTCTTTTCGGTCTCGCTCATCTTAATAATCTTGAAATCGTGTTCCTCGCCCAGCGGCAAGGCCGGTTCGTCCGTCCGGCGATCGGCCGCGCCCGGCACTTCCGAACGGTGACAGAGGCCTTCCACACCTGGCGCAAGTTCGACGAAAACACCGAAATTGGCGGCGCGCCGCACCGGCCCGCGGACTATATCGCCAACCTGGTGCGACCGGAAAAATTGTTCCCACGCGTCTGGCTGCAGTTGCTTGATCCCGAGCGAAAGGCGGCGATTCCCCGCGTCGATATTCAGGATGACCGCCTGGACCAACTGCCCTTTTTTCAGCAATTCCGACGGATGCTTGACGCGCTTGGTCCACGATAAATCGGAAATGTGAACCAATCCGTCCACGCCTTCCTCAATCTCGACAAATGCGCCGAAGTCGGCCAGTTTCCGGATTCGCCCTTCGACGACACTTCCAATAGAATAACGCTCCGCAACCGTGGTCCAGGGATCCGGCTCCAACTGCTTGATCCCGAGCGAAACCCGGCGCTCCTTGGGCTTGACGTCGAGCACCACCGCTTCCACTTCATCTCCGGCCTTGACCACTTTGCCGGGATGTTTCATCCGCCGGCTCCAGGTCATTTCCGAGATATGGATCAGGCCTTCGACGCCGGGCTCCAACTCGACGAACGCTCCGTAATCGGTGACGCTGACCACTCGCCCGATTACGCGGGCGCCCATCGGGTAGCGCTCCTCGATAGTTTCCCAGGGATCGGGAACCAACTGCTTCAAGCCCAGTGAGATGCGTTCCTTGGATTTGTCGAACTTGAGAACCTTGACGGTGATCTGGTCGCCAGCGCTGACCATCTCCGACGGATGGTTCACCCGGCCGTAAGACATGTCGCTGACATGCAGCAGACCGTCGATACCGCCGAGATCGATAAATGCCCCATACTCAGTGAGGTTCTTGACAACGCCGGTAACCACGGAGCCTTCCGAGAGGTCCTGCAAAGCGGCGCTCTTGCGCGCGACCAGGTCCTCTTCCACCGCGATTTTGCGGGAAACCACCACGTTGCCGCGCCGCCGGTTGAGCTTGACGATCTTTACCGGGATGTCCTGACCCAAATAGCTGTCCAGGTTGTGGGCCGGCCGCACATCGATCTGCGACCCGGGCATAAACGCGGGAACGCCAACGTCCACGGAGAGACCGCCTTTGATGCGCCCTGTCACGCGTCCGGAGAGAACGAGATTCTCCGCATGCGCCCGCTCCAGGTTATCCCAGGCGCGTAACCGGCTGGCTTTCTCGTGAGATAGAAGAGTGTAACCTTCCGGCTGGGGCGCGGAACGATCGATTACGACATCGATCACGTCGCCGCGCTGCACGTGAACGCCGCCATCGGGCTGCCGGAACTGCTCGATCGGCACAAGTCCTTCCGATTTGTAGCCGAAATCGACGATCACGTCTTTGTCGGTGACCTTGAGAACATGACCTTGCAGCAATTCCCCTTCGTGGGGAGGAGCAAAATGGCTATAGTCGTCCAGGAACTGCTCGTAATCGGGCTCTTCCGCCGACACCGGTCGAGTTATGTTTTGCTCATCTGTGCCGTTGGCCATCGCCAAGACTCCCGATTCATGCTACTACAAACGGTTGATTCACGATCTTGATAGCGCTCCGGAGGACAATTTTATCGACTGGGATAAGACCGAAACCGTTGATAGATCAGTACTTCAGCACTATAGCGGACAGGGAGACGGAAGTCAACAGGGGGCCTGACGGGCGCTTTGTGGTGCCTGGAATAATTTCATTGATTTGAGATGGAAGGCGTAGCCGCCGGCTAGCGTGAGATATGCGGGCTAGGGTCGTGGTCTCCGGATCTCACCGTAGCAGGCGAGTCGATCCGGTCTCAACGTGGCCGCCGTCAATGAAGGGGTATGTCCACGACAGTGTAACTCCCGGGCGTAGCCTCGCTTACAGCCAAGGCAACCCGGTCAAGGTGTAGCCTCACAACACGCCATTTCGAGTTCCTCAGGACAACGATAGCTATTCTCCTTCCTGCCAAATTTTGCTGATACCGAATACTATTGTCAGTGGATAGCAATACTTCGATCCCAACATCCTCCGCTACCTTCAGTAGTTCGCCGTTGGAGCCCTGTCCCAACCGCACTCTCTGGCCTCGATCACTTTGTGGCCCGAAAGCGATCTGGCGATCCCGCTTGGGGTGCCATGGTCAAGGAGTACGAGCATCAGCCGAGGGTGAGTTCTCCAGCCGGAACCGGCGGTGCGTCGAGGCTCCGGGCGGCGAATTCGAGCACCGCCCTGATCTGCTCTCTGGTTACGTGAAACTGTTCTATGATTTCCTCGATGCTGGAACCCGCCTCCAGATTTTCAAAAATCGTTGCCACGGGCATACGGGTATCCCGGAACACCCACGCGCCGCTGCGTCTGTTGGGCACGCTTTCCACGGCGGGACATTGCGACCAATCGAGACTCGCCATCTGTTCGGACTCCTTCCTTTAGGTTATGCCAGAAACATGTGAGCGCACGCCAGCAGAAATTCTCACAAAACATCGGCAAAATGCTTGCGCAGCTTATAGAAGAACGCGTGCCCGGCGAAGAACAGCACCAGGGCAAGCAGCAGTAGCTTGCTCAACGCCAGAGCATCCGGCGCGTGACCTTCCAGCAGACACGCCCGATAACCGTGTACCAGCACAAACATCGGATTCTTGCCGAGCACCGGCAACAGCGCCTTGGGCAGGCTGGACTCCGGGTAGCAGATCGGGGTCACAAAGAACCACAGC